>JAAZZJ010000131.1:0-270 GCA_014237695.1 Oscillospiraceae bacterium
ACCGTGGAGAAAATGACCGCCGCCAGCAGCAGATAGTCCTGAGCGCCGTAAATATCCGCGCTGACCTCGTCCGACATGCCGCCCATCATCTTGGGCAGCGACAACACGGTACCCACCGTGCTGGACATAGCAGAGATCATGGAAATGAGCGCCAGCGCCAGAATTTTCCCCAGCGCCACGTCGCTGCGGCGGATCGGCGTGATGAGCATGGTGGCGATGGTTCCACGCTCCTTCTCCCCGGCGATGGACTCCGGGGCCACCGCTGCGCAG
>JAAZZJ010000131.1:291-7144 GCA_014237695.1 Oscillospiraceae bacterium
CCCGGTGGTATCCTCTGCCGTGGCCAGATCGTATCCCTCTCCCCCGGCGTTGACGTCAAACTTGTTGACCATCCGCCCCTCGTAGGCATCCAGCAGCCCTACCACCGTCTGATAGGCAAAGGTGGAATTGGTGGAAGCGGAGTTATAATAGATCTCCACATTGGGAGCCACCGCACCGGAGGACACTTCGTAAGCCGCGACACCGGCGTCAAATCCCTCCGGGAATACCAGCAGAAGGTCCAGCTCCTGAGCGGTCACCGCCGCCCGGGCCGCCGCCTCGTCCGTACCGGCAGTCATGGCAAATCCCGTCTCCGGCAGCAGCGTCTCCATAGATCCTGGCAGATTCACCGCCTGCAAAGTGGGCGTATAATCCTCATCCACGCCGAAGGCATCGCCCATGGCGGTCCCCATAAAGCTGTACATGATGTAGAGCAGAACGCCGGGCATAAGAATGCTGACCACCATCCGCCTGTCACCGAAAAAGCGGGCCAGCTCCTTTTTCATAATGGTAATGATACCGTTTCTCATTCTCCGTCACCTGCCGTTTCCTTGTAGATCTCGAAAAACCGGTCCTCCAGATTTTTGCCGCCGCAGACCCGCTCCAGCGTGTCGCAGACGGTCATCCGTCCGTTGACGATGACCCCCACCCGGTCGCACAGCTTCTCGATGAGGCTGAAAATGTGGGTGGAGACGATGATGGTCTTCCCCTCTCCCCGCAATTCCTGCAGGAAGTCCGTCACTACCTTGGCCGTCAGTACGTCCAGTCCGTTGGTGGGTTCGTCAAAGATGATGATGTCCGGATCGTGGACGATGGACACCACCAGAGACACCTTCTGCTTCATGCCCGTGGACAGATTCGCCACCTTCACCTCCGCGAACCGGTCGATGCCGAAGCGCTCGAACAACATCTTTTTCCTCCGGTCCCGCACCTCCGGGTCCACCTTGTGCAGACCCGCGAAGAAGTCGAATAAGTAGTTGGGGGTAAAGCAATCCTCCAGCTTCAGCTCGCTGGTGAGAAAACCGATCCGGCTGCGCACCTGGTCCGGCTGCCGGACCACGCTGACGCCGTCCACAACGGCGTCCCCGCTGTCGGGACGGATCAGTGTCGCCAGCAGGCGCAGGGTCGTGGTCTTCCCCGCCCCATTGGGGCCCAGCAGGCCGAAAATTTCTCCCTCATACGCACTGAAGCTGAGGTTATCCACCGCCACCCGCACCTTTTCCTTGGTCCGTTCCAGCTTCTGCTGCTTGGCGGACAGCCGGAAGGTCTTGGTGAGGCCTTGTACTTGCAAAATCTCGCGCATAGCTCCTCCTTTTCAGGCCGCAGGCCTGCGGCCTGTTTGTCTCTATATCTCTCCTGATATATCGCCTAACGACATGTTTTAATATATCACCAATCGATAGGTTTGTCAAGAGGGTCTTGAAATTTCTCGACAGACAAAGTATAACAGCGGCAAAACAAAAAGTCAACTCAAAAGGGGTAATCATTCTGCATAAAAACGGGTAGGCTCAAATTATCTCTTTTGGGTTAGGATGTGAAAAAATGAACGATACCCATACCGTTGTACGCGCCCGTATCCTGGAACTGTGCGCCCAGAGGGAGATCACGATCAACCGGCTGGCTACCCTCAGCGGCGTGACCCAGTCCACGCTGAACAACATCGTCAGCGGCCGCAACAACAGCACCACCGTCTCCACCATCAAGAAGCTGTGCGATGGACTGGATATCTCCCTGCGGGCATTTTTTGACACGCCCGCCTTCGACGAGCTGGAGCAGGAACTCAAATAAGGAGGCGCGCCGGGATCACTTCCGGCGCGCCTCCGATTTTATTTCGATCCCTGCGGCTCCCGCTTTTCCAGACGCCAGCGGGCGTCCTTGATGGTGAGGACCCGCTGCTTCTTCTTGCTGCTGGCCATCCGCTCCTTGACGGCACGGCCCGTAGGCGTGGCGGCCAAGCCGCCCAAGGCGGTCTCCCGCAGTTCCATGGGCAGGCGGCGGCCCACCTCCCCCATGGCGTCGATAACCTCGTCCGCCGGGATGCGGCTCTCGATGCCCGCCAGGGCCATGTCGGCGGCAGCCACGGCGTTCACCGCGCCCACCACGTTCCGCTTGATGCAGGGCACCTCCACCAGACCCGCCACCGGGTCGCAGGCCAGGCCCATCAGGTTCTTCAGGGCCATCGCCACCGCATGACAGATTTGACTCTCCGTACCGCCCCGCAGATGGACCAAGGCCGCCGCCGCCATAGCGGAGGCGCTTCCGATCTCCGCCTGACAGCCGCCCGCCGCGCCGGAGATGCAGGCCCGGTAGGCGATCACCGCCCCCACGCCGCTGGCGGTAAACATGGCCTCCAGCATCTTCTCCTCCAGCAGGTTCTCCCGCCAGTAGAGGGGGATCAGCACCGCCGGCAGCACCCCGCAGGCCCCCGCCGTGGGCGCGGCCACCACACGGCGCATACAGGCGTTGCTCTCCCCCATGGCCAGAGCCTCGGCAATGACCTGGGCCATAAATTCGCCGCCGATAGGAGCCTTGGCGGCGTAATCGTGCATCAGCTTGCCCTGGCCCCCGGACAGTCCGCTGAGACTGCGCCGTTCGCCGGTATATACCTCGCTGGCCTCCTTCATGGTGTGCCAGTTCTTAGCCATCTTGTCCAGGGACTCCCCACGGGATACTCCCCGGTTCTCCATATCCGTCTCCAGGATGATCTCCCAGAACCGCTTTCCCTCCCGCCGGGCGGCGGCCACAATCTCCTGCATGGAATCCAGGTTCATGGTCAATCCTCCTTTACATAGTGGATGACCTGCAGGATACCCGGCTGCTTTTCAATAAGCTCCACAATATAACCGGGCACCGGGTCGTCCGTTTCAATAATCATCATCACGTTGCCGCCCTTTGCGCTGCGGTGCATACTCATGTTGGCCACGTTTACCCGCGCCAGGGACAGGGCGGTTGACACGTCGGACAGGTTGCTCTGATTGTCGAGATTCTGAATAATCAGCGTGTGATAATCGCCGGAAAAGCTGACGTCCACCCCGTCCAGCTTATCCACCATGATCCGGCCGCCGCCAATGGAACTGGCCTGCATTTTCATCTTCCTGCCGGACTCTCCGGTGAGTACCAGCTTTACGCTGTTGGGGTGGGCGTCCCGCAGCTCGGTTTCCTCGAAGGAAAATTTCAGTTTCCGCCGTCCGGCGATCTCAAAGCTGTTGGGGATGTCCAGATCGTCGGTGGCCATCCCCAGCAGTCCGGCGATGAGGGCCTTGTCCGTCCCGTGGCCCACGCCGGTCTCCGCGAAGGAGCCGTGGAGATAAACCTCCGCCTTCACCGGCTTCTCTCCCAGCAGCGTCCGGGCCATGCGGCCGATGCGCACGGCCCCTGCGGTATGGGAACTGGAGGGACCCACCATGATGGGGCCCATGATGTCGAATACGTCGATCACGACCGTGTCTCCTTTCTCCTCCGTCTCTATCCTCTCGCGATCCGCTCAGCGCCGGACCACCCGGCTGCACCCCACGGCCATGGAGCCCGCGCCGATATGGCAGGCCACGCTCAGGGACAGCCGGTCCATATGGATCTCATAGCCGGGGAACCGGGCCTCCAGCTCTCCCTTCCACTCCTGGGCCTCCTCATCGGTGCAGGTGTAGGCGGCGGCAAGATGAATCTCCTGACCGGCAAAGCGCTGGGCAATGTCCCGCTCCATGGCGTCCAGCATGATCTTTTTCGCACTCTTCCAGCCCCGCGCCTTGGCAAAAGCATCCAGCTTCGCCCCCTGGATGGTCAAAACCGGCTTGATGTTCAGCACAGTGCCGATAGCGGCTCCGGCGGCGGTGACCCGCCCGCCCTTCTTCAGATACTTCAGAGTATCCACGGTGATGTAAATGCTGGACTCCAGCCGCTCCCGCACCAGCACGTCATGAATGGCCTGCCCGTCCATACCGGCCCGGGCCATCTCCAGAGCGTCCAGGACGCTCTGCCGCTGGGTAATGGAAATACGCTGGTTGTCCACCACGAAAACCCGTCCCCGGTAGTCGGCGGAGAGCATCAGCGCCGTCTCGCAGGAGGCGGACAGTCCGCTGGACATGGGGATATAGACCACCTGGTCATGACTTTCCAGCAGCTTCTCCCACAGATCGGTGACGTCTCCCGGAGAGGGCTGGGAGGTGGAGATGTCCGCGTCCTCCGCCAGGCGGCAGTAAAACGCCTCCTGGGTGAGGGTCACGTCCTCAAAAAACAGTTCTTCATTGATGTAGAAGGGCATGGGCAGCACCCGGATGCCCAGCGTCTGAGCCTCCGCTTGGGTGATGCCGCTGTTGCTGTCAGTTGCAATCGCTACTTTTTTCATGAAAAAACTCCTCTTGACCGCAGTGGCGGCTTTCTTAAAATCAGTTTTGGCACACGTCCGGCGCGCTTTATCGCGGCTCCAGCGCCGTGTGCAGCTTATCGGTAATAGCGCCCTGGAACAGGGGCGTGGAGTGCCCGTGCAGCGTCTCCAGCCCGCCGGCGGCCATCCGTGGATCGATCTGCCCGCCCATAAAGAGGTCCATATCCAGAATGAATTTTACCTCCGGGTCCTGGGGGGCATTGGGCACATTCTGCTTGACCATGCCGGGACTGGCGTGGAGCTTGACCCGGCAGGTGCTGTCCAGATTCATCTCCACGTCCACCGAACACTTCCGGGCGGCGGACTCATCCACATCCTCCTCGGCCAGGATTCCCAGATAAGGCGCGGCAATCAGTTCCCGCCAGGGCTCTCCCTCCAGCTCCAGGGCCCGCCGGGAGAAGATATTCACGTACCGCAGGCCGATGCGCTCAAAGAAAGCGGGCTGGTAGATCCTGATGAACTGGGCCAGGGGCAGATCAAAGCGCTGGCCGAACCCCTCCCAGCCGGGATAGGCTACCGTACTCAAAGAAATAAAACCGTGGGTCAGGTTCAGCTTCCAGTGGCCGTCGGCGGAGATAAAGCTGTGGTTCACCACCGGCCGGGGCGCCTCTGTCCTGGCGCCGGGGGCGGCAGGCGGAACAGCGGGCTGCTCCTGCTTGACGGCATACCGGGGAAACATCCCCCGAACGGCCTCCTGAAAATCCACCGGCTCCCTGGAGCCAATGGACAGAATCGCGGGAAAACGGAGCTGGCAGATGACCTCGGCCAGCTGCGGCTTGTCATAATGGACACGGGCATGATCGGAATAGAGCATGGAGCAATCCCCCTCACAGGCGTTTTTCTATATTGTATCCCGAACGGAAGAAAAAGTCAAACAAAATTGCCCTCCGGAAGAATTTCCGGAGGGCAATTTCGCCACAGTCTACTGATAAAACCTGTGACAGCCGATGGTCATGCGGTATGTGCGGTTGGCCCGCACCCAGCTCCCCTGAGACAGAGCGGGGTTGAAAAAGTAGAGACTCTCCCCCGCCACGTCCACCCCGGCCAGCACCAGACGGGCCGCCAGGACGCTCTGCTCCGTGGGCTCGTCGTAGATGGTCCGGTTGGAGACCGGCTCAAACTGGACGCCGTTCTTCCTGTCGAAGACCACGCCCTTCACCGTGTCGGGGAACTCCTCCGAAGCCACCCGGTTGCAGATCACGTTGCCGACGGCGATCTGGCCCGCCAGACTCTCCCCCCGGCTCTCAGCGCTGATGATCCGGCTGAGCCAGTGGAGGTCCTCCTCTGTCCAGCTCTGCTCCACTCCGTCACACACCGTTACGGAATTGTCCCAATCCACGAACTCCACCTCTGCTCCCAGCAGGTTGGCCACACTGCGCAGGGGCACGTATGTACGCTCTTTGTGCAGCAGATTCCCGCTGCTCACCCCGTAGAGATATCCGTTGGCCAGTACGTAATCGCGCCGGACGGGCACGTCCAGAGTGAACAGGTCCGTCTCTGCTGAGGCGGTGTAGGCATCGTGGTCCCACCGGGTCTCCCATCCGCCCAAATGCTCCAGGAAGGGCGTGAGCTGGACGTAGGTCACGCCCTCCTCCACGAAGGCAGGGACCGAGCTGCCCTCCACCGTTACCGTGATGTCCGCTGCCCGGGCTGTGGAACCCAGCAGCAGGCCCGCCAGAAGCAGGCCCAGTATTCGCTTTCCTTTCATGCCGCAGCTTGCTCCTTTCTTCTTGACTGTTCTGATGGCATCATACTATCTCAGCGGTTTTGCCGCCGGGCCTCATTCTGCGGCCCAATAAAAGAAGTTCATTCTTTTATTGAGAATGAGTATGAAAACGGGAGGCCGTCCTCCCCTACGACAGTATACCGGAGAGATCCCCCAGGGACAAGGCGTAAATCCTGGTAATTTTCCTCCCGAAGAATGAACTCCCCAGCAATTTTTTCCAAAACCCTTGAAAAATCGTGCAATCCATGGTATTCTGGCGCTACATGCTTAAGAGAGGTGCGCACTTATGATCTATACCATCACAACCAACCCCTCCCTGGACTATACGGTGGAGGCGGAATTGCTTCCTGGACAGATCAACCGCGCCGAGAGCGAGGCCATCTATCCCGGCGGCAAGGGGATCAACGTCTCCCTCTTCCTCCAGCGCCTTGGTGAGGAGACCCGCGCCCTGGGGTTCGCCGCCGGCCGCATCGGCCAGACCATCCGGGATCTGCTGGACGACCTGCACTGTCCTCACACGCTGCTGGAACTGAACGGCGGCGGGCAGAGCCGCATCAACGTGAAGATCTGCGGTCCCACGGAGACGGCGGTCAACGGGCGGGGACCGGAGCTGGGCGCCGGAGACCTGGTACGCCTGCTGGAGCAGCTGCAGGACGTCCGGCGGGACGATGCGGTGGTCATTTCCGGCTGGGCGCAGAATATTTCCTTTTATGTCTCCATCCTGGAACAGCTGTCGGGCACCGGCTGC
>JAAZZJ010000132.1 GCA_014237695.1 Oscillospiraceae bacterium
TTTGTGAACAAAGAAAAGGATCAAAAGAAAAACTTTTTAATTGCCCTACGGGCCGTGGGATGGAGTGCCTGCTCCTTCCCACGGCTCGTCTTTACGCAAACACGGCACAGGGCGAAGCGTTCGCTTCGCCCTGTATTTTTTTGCTCTATCATCGGCCGCACGGCTCACGCCGTGCTGGGGGGCCGGTCTATCGTGACTGCACATCCAACCCGGTCTCCTCCGGGAAGCCCAGCATAATATTCATATTCTGCACCGCCGCGCCGCTTGCGCCCTTGCCCAGGTTATCCAATCGGGCGGCCAGCATGACTTGTTCATCGTTTCCGCAGACAAAGATTTGCAGTTCGTTCGTTCCCGCCAGGTTATTGCTCCCGATAAAGCCGCAGGCGGGAGCGTCGTCCGGACGCACCGTCACGAACCGCGCCCCGGCGTAGAACTCCCGGTAAAGCGTTCGCAGGCTGTCGAGGCTTTGACTGCCGTTCAGCATATCCAGATACAGGGGTACCGTCACCACCATGCCCTGAGGGAAATCGCAGATCATGGGCATAAAGACCGGCTTCCGCGTGAGCCCGCAGATCTGCGCCATCTCCGGGAGGTGCTTATGGGCCAGCGTCACCGCATAGTGCCGGGGACTGACCAGCTCCGCCTCCCGGTCCTCTGCCTCATACTGAGCGATGGCCTTCTTCCCGCCCCCGGTATAGCCGGAGATCGCGTGGCAGGCAAGCGGAGCATCCGGAGCCAGCACCCCCCGCCGCACCAGCGGCGCGATCAGGGAGATAAACCCGGTAGCATAGCACCCCGGATTAGCGACCCGCTTCGCCGTCCGGATAGCCTCCCTCTGTTCCGTCCCCAACTCCGGGAAGCCATAGGTCCAGCCGGGAGCGGTACGGTGGGCGGTGGAAGCGTCGATGATCCGGGTAGCAGGGTTCTCCGCCAGCGCCACCGCCTCCACGGCGGCGGCGTCCGGCAGGCAGAGGAAAACCAGATCGGCCTCGTTCATCAGCCTCTTCCGCTCGGAAGCGTCCTTCCGCTTGTCCTCGTCGATGAGAAGGAGCTGGATATCCTCCCGGTCCGCCAGCCGGTCATAAATTTGCAGGCCGGTGGTGCCCTCCTTGCCGTCGATATATACAACAGGCTTACCCATGGCGAGCCTCCTCAATGAAGAATTTTAATTCGTTGATCTGCCGTGTAGTCTCCTCCTCAGCGGGACCGCCGTAGCTCTTCCGCTGGCCCATACAGGTCTCCAGACTAAGAGCCTCGTATACATCCTCCTCGAAGAGGGGGGAGATACTTCGCAGTTCCTCCAGCGTCAGCGCCTCCAGCAGCTTTTCTTTTTCTGTGCAGTAGTACACCAGATTGCCCACCGTAGTATAGGCGTCCCGGAAGGGGAGGCCCTTCTTAGTCAGATAATCGGCGCAGTCGGTGGCGTTGATGAACCCGCCTCCGGCGGCCCTGCGCATATTCTGCGGCAGTACCCGCATGGTGGCGATCATCCCCGAGAACACCGGCAGGCACATCTTTACCGTGTCGATGGCGTCGAATACCGGCTCCTTGTCCTCCTGCATGTCCTTGTTATATGCCAGAGGGATGCCCTTCATGGTGGTCAGCAGACCCATGAGGTGTCCATAGACCCGGCCCGTCTTCCCGCGGACCAGCTCGGCTACATCGGGGTTCTTCTTCTGCGGCATGATGGAACTGCCTGTAGAATAGGCATCGTCCAGCTCGATAAACTTGAACTCCCAGCTGCACCAGAGGATGACCTCCTCCGCAAACCGGCTCAGGTGCATCATCAGGATGGACAGATTGCTCAGCAGCTCAACGGCATAATCCCGGTCGCTGACCCCGTCCAGGCTGTTGGAGCAGGGGGCGTCAAAGCCCAGGAGCTTTGCCGTCTGCCAGCGGTCGATAGGGTAGGTAGTCCCCGCCAGCGCTCCGCTGCCAAGAGGGCAGACGTTCATTCGCGCCTTGCAGTCCAGCAGTCTTGTCACGTCCCGTTTGAGCTGTTCCCCGTAGGCCAGCAGGTGCTGCGCGAAGGAAACCGGCTGCGCCCTCTGCAAATGGGTATAACCGGGCATCACGGTCTCCTGATGCTGCCTGGCCTGGTCCAGGACGGCCTGCTGGAGGTCCAGGATCTGCCGGACGATCTCGTCGATCTCCCGGCGGAGGAAGAGGCGGAGGTCTACGGCGACCTGATCGTTCCTGCTGCGGGCGGTGTGGAGGCGCTTGCCTGCCGCGCCGATCCTTTCCGTCAGAAGGGATTCCACGTTCATGTGGATGTCCTCGTTGTCGGCGGTAAATTCGATTTTTCCGGCCTCGATACCGGCCAAAATGTCTTTCAGGCCCTGAATGATCTGTTCTTTGTCCTCCATGGAGATGATGCCGCAGTCCGCCAGCATGGTCGCGTGGGCGATGCTGCCTTCGATATCTTCCCGGTACATGCGGCAGTCAAATTGAATGGAGGAGTTGAAATCGTTGACCAGCGTGTCGGTCTCTTTGCGGAACCGTCCGCCCCATAGCTTCATGTTTATTCCTCGTTTCTCTCGCGCCCTGCCGGCGCGGTGGTAGGTTATTTCTATTTGATAGCCCGGGGGCTTCTCGCCCCCGGACTCCTCGGGTACTTTTGCCACGCGGCAAAAGTACCCAAAAACGCGCTTAAGGAACGTAGTTCCTTAAGGATCCTCCTTCATTACGGGAGAGTTTAGTTTGCGCCCGAGGCCCGGTCTGGTTTTGTCTACCGTACTGCCGTCCGCTCTGTGCAACTCCGGTTTCTATTTCAGCGTGGTCATTGGCGGCCCCTACCGTCTTGCGGGGCAAACTCTCCGGGGTGCGAGACGGGGAAGGTTCCGGGCTGGTAGAGATTTTTCTGCATGGGCCTGTTAGTTATCCGCAACTGTGCAAAATTGGATGTCCGCTTGCAGCCGGGACAGATAGCAGGAAGCGGCGGAGACGCTTTTGGCCCCCGCCCTTCCAGATCATATTTTGGAAATGGAAAAAGGATGGCCCGCAGGGTCCAGCAGGATCGTCTGGCCGGCGCGCTCCTCCGCCAGGTACGCGCCCAGCGTCTCGGCACGGCCCACGGCCTCCTGATAGAGATCCGAACGGAAGTCGATATACAGCATCGCCTGCTGCTTCCCCGGCGCAGCGGGCCACATCGGAGGGATATAGTCCTCTGCGTATTCGACCGTCAGCTCCACACCGGTCTCTTCCGAGCGCAGCCGCACCCGTTGGGCGCTCCGTTCCACTGCGGGCCATTCCAGCAGCTCCTCATAAAAGGCCGCCAGCTCTTCAACGAACGTGCATTGCAGGACCGCCCCCGCCAGTTTTGGATTCCAAAACTTATCATCCAGTGGGCCGAGGTCCTTCCAGTCGTATTTCTTCATGTCCAGCCGGGATCTCTCATCCCGCCACAGGCAGGGGCCCCAGCAATCCATGGCTTCGGCTTCCCGGGCCATGTCCTCGTCCAGAGGATACAGAAAGCACTCACTCTCATGGGAGATACTGCCGAAAAACAGCTTTCCCCGGGAGAAGATGCACAGGTCGCCCAGCGTGCCTCTATACCGGTTGGGGCGGTCGGGATGCTTTGTTGACGGGGCGTACCGGAAGAGAATATCATGGCAGCAGGACAGCAGCGCCTCCTTTGACCCCGGCGAGGCGTGATAGCGGTACACGCGCATTTTGGAGCTGCCGGAGCCGTAGCCGAACCACTCGTCAATGGTGATGACATCCGCAAACCAGGGGCGCAGGGCCTTCTTCAGCCCGCAGCGGTCGTCATACAGGATGGCGAGGCTGGACAGCGTGAAGTAGTCCGCGTGGGGCCAGCAGACGTCCAGAAAGCGGCGGAACCCCGCTCCCCGGAGGGGGCTCTGCCCGCCCGGGTCCGGCCCATAGCACAGCCAGCCGGACACTTACAGCTTCCCCTGCTCCCGCAGGGCCTGGACGGTGTCGGGGAGGCCCCAGAGGTTGATGAAGCCGGTGGCGTCGTTCTGGTTATAGTCGCCCTCCTCGAAGGTGACCAGCTTCTCGGAGTACAGGCTCTCGGGGCTGGTCACGGAGGAGGTGATGATGTTGCCCTTGTAGAGCTTCAGCTTCACCTGCCCGGTGACGTGCTCCTGGGTCTTGACGGCGAAGGCCTGGAGGCACTCCCGCAGGGTGGTGAACCACTTTCCGTTATAGACCAGGTCGGCGAAATCCACCGCCAGCTTGCTCTTCATATGCTTGGTATCTTTATCCAGAGTGATCATCTCCAGCACCTCGTGGGCCCGGTAGAGGATGGTGCCGCCGGGGGTCTCGTAGACGCCGCGGTCCTTCATGCCCACCAGCCGGTTCTCCACGATGTCCAGCAGGCCGATGCCGTTCTCGCCGCCCAGCTTGTTCAGCTTGCGGATGATGTCGCTGGCCTTCATCTTCTCGCCGTCGATGGCCACGGGCACGCCCTTGACGAAGTCCAGGGTCACGTAGGCGGGCGCGTCGGGCGCTGTGGCGGGGGAGACGCCCATCTCCAGGAAGCCGGGCTTGTCGTACAGGGGCTCGTTGGCCGGGTCCTCCAGGTCCAGGCCCTCGTGGCTCAGGTGCCACAGGTTCTTGTCCTTGGAGTAATTGGTCTCCCGGCTGATCTTCAGGGGGACGTTGTGGGCCTCCGCGTAGTCGATCTCCTCGTCACGGCCCTTGATATCCCACTCCCGCCAGGGGGCGATGATGGTCATCTCCGGGGCGAAGCGCTTGATGGCCAGCTCGAAGCGGACCTGATCGTTGCCCTTGCCGGTGCAGCCGTGGGCGATGGCGTCCGCGCCCTCCTTTTTGGCGATCTCCACCAGCCGCTTGCCGATAATGGGCCGGGCGAAGGCGGTGCCCAGGAGATAGTCCTCATATTTGGCGCCCATCATCATGGAGGGGATCACTACGCCGTCCACCATCTCGTCCACCAGGTCCTCGACGTACAGCTTGGACGCGCCGGTCTTGATGGCCTTCTCGTGGAGGCCCTCCAGCTCGTCGCCCTGGCCCACGTCGGCGGCTACGGCGATGATCTCGGGGTTGTTGTAGTTCTCCTTCAGCCAGGGGATGATGATGGATGTATCCAGGCCGCCGGAATAGGCCAGTACGATCTTCTTGATATCTTTCTTGCTCATGGCGTATATGTCCTCCTGAAAATATGGTGATATGGTGTTGTGAGTTGTATATATATTATATCTTGACGGTTTTTTATGCAATACAAACTTCTCATGAATTCCGGCGGACAGCAGGGGGGTTCCTTGTGCAATTTACCGGAAAATTTTTCAAGTTTCAGGTTGGCCGAAGTATAGGGCGGAGGAGAGGGGCGCAGGGCGGCATAGGCGGAAATGTAAAAACATACGGGAAATCATGCATAGCGGAAGGGAAGGAAGGCGGGGGCAGGGGAGGAGCGCAGGGCAAAAGCCACAAAAGAAGCGGAAAAGATTAGAGGAAACGTGCATGGTTTCCCGAAGCGTTCTTTGCTATAATGGCATCACTGCGTGCCCCCGGCGCCTGCCGCGGCCAGCGGCGGCGTACAACATCAGGAGGTAACATAAAATGAAAAAAGTCAACAACGCAGGGACGGCCCCAAAAACGGAGTACACCAGCCCCTATGAGTTCCACGGGAAAATTCCTCTGACACAGGCAATTCCTTTGGGGATGCAGCATGTGCTGGCTATGTTCGTGGGGAATTTGACGCCGCTGATGATTATCTGCGGCATCTGCAACATCAGCACGAACGATTCCGCGCTCTATGTCACCCTGCTCCAGAACGCCATGCTGGCGGCAGGGGTCATTACCTTGATTCAGCTCTGGTCCATCGGGCCTATTGGTGGGCAGGTGCCGGTGATTATGGGCACCAGCTCCGGCTTTTTGGGCGTGATGCGGGGCGTGGCCGGTTCCATGGGCGGCATCGCCGGATACAGCGCCATTCTGGGCGCCAGCCTGGTGGGCGGCCTGTGCGAGGCCGTGCTGGGCTTCTTCATCAAGCCCCTGCGGAAGTTCTTCCCGCCGGTGGTCACCGGCACCGTGGTGCTGTCCATCGGCCTGAGCCTTATCAGCGTGGGCGTCAATTCCTTCGCCGGCGGCAACGCCAACAAGGATTTCGGGTCACTGGAGAACCTGTTCGTGGGACTGGTGGTGCTGGTCATTATTGTGATCCTCAAGCATTTCACCAAGGGGCTCACCAGCACCTCCTGCATTCTGTTCGGGATCATTGCGGGGTACATCCTGTGTACCGTTATGGGCTTCATCCTGCCCACCACCGCCGTCAAGGAGGTGGACGGGGCCATGGTGGAGTACACCAAGTCCTGGGTGGTCAACTGGGGCCGCATCGGGGAATCCGGCTGGATCGCTGTGCCTAAGATCCTGCCGGTGAAGCCCACCTTTGAGCTGAACGCCATCCTGTCCATCATCATCATGTTCCTGGTTACCGCCGTTGAGACCATCGGCGACATCTCCGGGTGCATTGAGGGCGGCATGGGCCGTGAGGCCACCGCCAAGGAGCTTTCCGGCGGCGTCATCTGCGACGGCTGCGGGTCCATGATCTCCGCGCTGTTTGGCTCTCTGCCCACCACTTCCTTCTCTCAGAACGTGGGACTGGTCACCATGACCAAGGTGGTCAACCGGATGGCCCTCACCTGCGGCGCCATCTTCCTGGTGCTGGCGGGCCTGAGCCCCAAGCTGGCGGCGGTGATCTCCATTATGCCCCAGAGCGTCCTGGGCGGCGCGGCCGTGATGATGTTTGCCTCCATCGCGGTGTCCGGCATCAAGCTGGTGACCAAGTTCGGCATCACCAACCGGGTGGTTACCATCGTGTCCATCGCCATGGGTCTGGGCTTCGGTCTGGGCGCTACCAGCGGGGCCCTGGCGGGTATGCCTGAGCGGCTCCAGCTGATCTTCGGCGGCTCCGGCATCGTACCGGCGGCGGTGCTGGCGATCATCCTTAATATCGTCATTCCTAAGGAGCAGGAGGATCTCGACAACGAGGCCCGGGCTCAGGATACTGCGGCGTAAGTATGGCGGCCTTTTCGCAATATATCATTAAATAAGAAGCGCCCCCGGAGGATGGAGTCCTTCGGGGGCGTTTGCCTCGTGTATGGCTCTTATTTGGCCAGGGCGCGGGCGAAGGGGAGGACTACGCCGTTCAGC
>JAAZZJ010000133.1 GCA_014237695.1 Oscillospiraceae bacterium
CTGGCCAGCAGTACGGTGCGCCGCATCCACACCACGCTCCACGGTACGCTGAAGGTGGCGCAGCAGGCGCACCTGATCGCCAGCAACCCGACCGAGCAAATCACCGCTCCCGGATTCAGCTATGGGGCAAAGCAGATACTGACGGACGAGCAGCTGGATGTGTTCATGAAGGTCATCGCAGAGGATGAAATCTGGTGTGACTTCTTCTACACCGAGCTGACCACAGGCCTGCGCCGGGGTGAGATCTGCGGACTCAAGTGGGAGGACTTCGATGAGGTTGCCGGCACGCTGAAAGTCTGCCGCACCGTCTACCGGGAAGTTGGCGGTGGGCTGACTGCCGGGGATACCAAGACCAGCGCCGGCGTCCGGAAAATCGTGCTGCCAGCCAGCACAGTACAGGTCCTCCGTGAACGAAAAAAGTCCGCACTGACCGAGTGGATATTCCCCAACCCGCTGAAGCCGGAACAGCCCACCAATCCTGGCGCCGCATACCGACAGCTGAAAGCTCTGCTGAAGCGGGCTGGCCTTCCGAACATTCGCTTCCACGACCTGCGTCACACCTTCGCGACTCACGCTCTGGCGTCGGGCGTGGATGTGAAAACCTTGTCAGGCATCCTGGGCCATACCAGAGCAGCATTCACGCTGGACACCTACACCCACACCACCGGCGATATGCAGAAACGCGCATCGGAAGTGGTGGGTGATTTTCTGACAGATATTTTCGGAGAGGAGTTGAGACCGTGGGAAGAAAGCGCAAAAGCGGCGAGGGTACTGTCCGACTGAGAAAGGACGGCCGCTGGGAGGGGCGAGTGGTCGTCGGCTATGATGACAAGGGGCTGCCCAAGACGAAGAATGTCCTTGCCAAGACCAAGGGGGAGTGCGTGGCGAAACTGGAATCGCTGAAAGAGTCCGTGGCTCCCGCAACCGCTGTCAAGGTCAGGGCAGATATGCCCTTCGGCGAGTGGATGACATTCTGGTATGAGACCTGCTGTAAACCCGCCGTCCGGCCAAACACACGGACAGGCTACGAAAATAATATCCGCCTGTATATCCGCCCAAGGCTCGGTGACATTCCTCTGAACAAGCTGACCACAAATGATATTCAGCAGTTCATAAACTGGATGAGGCAGGATGGCCGTAGTGAATACCGGGAGTCCAGAGGGGAAGGACTCTCCGCCAATACGATACGGCACTGCTGCGGCCTGTGCCGCAGGGCTCTGGAGAAGGCCGTCACCGAAAAGCTGATCGTGCGCAACCCGGCGGAGGAATGTAAGCTCCCACCGGCCAGACGAATGGAGATGCGGCTGCTCAGTCGGGAGGAGTTGCAAAAGCTGCTCATTCAGGCCAAGGCCGAGGGCTACTACGAAGTGTTCCTGCTGGAGCTGACCACCGGGCTTCGGGTGGGGGAGCTGATGGCACTCCAGTGGGACGACCTGAATTTCAATACCGGGGAACTACGAATCGAGCGGCAGATTTACCAGATCAAAGGTGAACTGCTGATACAGCCGCCGAAGAACAAAGCCTCCATCCGGACGGTGATCCTGCCACCCGCAGTGGTCACCGCACTGAAAAAATATAAGCAGACGGTTTTCTCCCGATGGATGTTCCCCTCCCCGAAGAAAGAAGATGCTCCGATAGCTCCGTCTGTCGCAAGTCATCGTCTGGCTAAGATCCTAAAACACGCCGGATGTAAAAAGGTACGCTTCCACGACCTGCGGCACGTTTTCGCTACCAATGCTCTGGAACATGGGATGGATGTGAAGACCCTGTCCACCGTCATCGGGCACGTCTCCAGTGCCACTACGCTGAATGTCTACGCCCATGTCACAAGCGATATGCAGAGACAAGCCGCCGCCAGGCTCGACCGGGGTATCGGCAAGGCGGAAGTGGCGGAGTCCACATCGATAGCAAAATCCATGTCCACGATGACCGATTTTCGGCCTATCAGGGAGCGAAAGCGCCGGTGGGGAACCGGGTCTCTCAGTAAAAATCAAAACGGTCAATGGGTTGGACGCTATACGATCACATGGCCAGATGGAAGGTTGGAAACACGAAAGGTCTATGCCGCTACTGAGGAGGAATGCGAAAGGCTGCTGGCGGCGATGATAGCAGATATGAAATCGGAGGTAGCCGCTGAAAAGGAGCGGCTGACAGCGGAAAATAGAGCAAGTTGAGAACTGCGGCTCACTGGGACACCTCCAGTGGGCCAGTTTTTCTCTGTCTGTGGGCAAATATGTGGTCAGAATGCAAACGCTCATAATGGACAGGCGAAAGGAGTTGCGGAAATGGCAGGTTTTGGGAAGTTATCAAAGGCTTTCGCAGGTATAAATCTGCTTATTTTTGTGGAGTGCTGTTTGCGCTGATACATACAAAGATAGGGCCACGCTCACTGACGGTTCAGTTTCTCTCGCAGCCGTTCCGCAATGGTGGCCTTCTCGTCCTCTGTTTTTGCTCGGTCATACTCTGACAGTGCCTCATCCCGGAGCCGCTCGGCCTCCGTCTCCCATGCTAGAAAGTCTGGCTTGGTCATGGTGCCCTTTTTTGTGCGGGCAAAGTATTTTTTATAGGCCCGCTGGTGGATAGCCCAAATCTCATTGTTGAGTACCTTGGCCCGGAAGCTCTTGCTGGAGCCCACCTCCCGGCAGGTCTTACCTTCCTCGCTGTTGGGTGCAGGTTGGTCGCAGTAGTTGTAGCTGGCACCCGGCGTCTGCAAAAACCAGCGTCCGCAGTTGGTGCACCGCTTGGGGACAAAGCCTCGCTGTAAGCCCCGCATCAACTCCACATAGACAAAGTCTTCCAGCCGGTCGAAGTACAGCTTCTCCACCAACTCATGGCGCTTCTCGTCGATTTCCAACACAGCGTACTGGATGTTCACCTGGGGTGCGTCCACCTCCGGTGATTTTCCCAAACTCACGCCACTTACAAAGGCATCCAAGCAGTTTTCATAGATCTGCTGGGCCAGAGGGATTTTCCTCTGGCCTTTCTTTTTTTCAAAAGCCCCCCGCTGGAACGCTTCCGTTAAAAACCAGGAGTACCTTTCCTGGACAAAGCGGACGGCATTGGCCTGCTCCCGCATATAGGCGGCGTCCTTCTGTCCGTCTGAGAGGATGTACTCTTCAAAAGCTGTCCGCGCCTCACCAACTACAAAATTCTCCACAGGACCGCTGTTGAGTTGACGCAGATCAGACAGGAACAGGCGAAAATAGGGAAGGGAGGACAGATCCCTCACCGCGTCCATAAATGCCCGCGGCGCTGCCTGGGCGTCCTTCTCCTCTATGGCCTGTTCCAAAATAGAGATCGTGTTCTCATATGGTGCAACATCGTAGTTCAGCAGTTCAGTCAAGACCTCGCCGTACGGATGGGGCGTTGGGTCATGCTCTACCCAGTAGGCATTCTGCCCGAACTGTACTTTCACATGTGTGCGTGGTCGGTCTATGTCAAACAGGTCTTTTCCCAAAACACCCATATCCCTGCCTCCGATAGATAATGTAACCCATGTAATAGTGTATTCAATCATATAATACAAAACCCATTGACGAATGTCAAGTGGGATGTTAAGCTAAAAGCACAGAATAGAGAATTTGACGCAGAAAAACAAAATCAATTTTCGCAAACTGCACCTTGACAACTGAATACCCACCACCGGAGTTCATACTCCCTGGGAGAAGCAGCGCCAGAACCTCCATAGACGGAGTGAGCGTGCCAACAGAGTGAAAACGCCGCAGTTCAAAGGGACCCCCACAAAGCTGTAGCTTTGTGGGGAAAGGAGGAGCAGCGCAATGAGTGAGCTTCCGCCGCAAGGCGGAAGCGAAGGATATGAAGCTTGCGACGACGAGGGGCAGGAAGGTGTACGGTGCGTGGCCAAAATCAAAAACAGAAGAAAGGAAACAAGATGAAAGTATCTCAATTCAAAGACTACAGTGAGTTGCCACTGTTCCTCAATGCAGAACTAGTGGCGAAGGTACTGGGCGTGTCACCCTCCAGCGGCTATGAGTTGATGCACGAACCAAGCTTCCCGATTCTGAAAATCGGAAACAGAATGGTCGTACCCAAGGAGAAGTTCATCCAGTGGGTGGAGCAGAACACGACCGGAGGTGTCAACTGATGAGACGACGCTCCACTCCTAATGAATGTGCTAGCGGCCGGGATGGAGATTCCCGATGAGCAGCTCAAGGCGCTCCGTGGGCGGTGCGTCCAGAACGTGAAAAAGACCAGCGGCAGTATCTCATTGGACGACGCTGTCCGTTACCAAAGGGGCGGCCTGTGATCACCCATCCCCCGCTCAGATTCTGCGCCGCAAAACAAAGAATAAAAGTCCTCGAAAAAAGTAGTAGCTATTCCCGCCAAGGTGTGGTATGTGTTGGTGTTGCAAAGGAGGCAGCTGGAGATGAGAAAAACACTGGAAGATCTCTACTATGGCAACATCATACCCAACGAACAGCAGATGACACCTGGCTCAGAACTGAAGCGGGCAGTAGACCGTGTCGCCAAATATGAAAAGCAGCTCATGGAACAGTTGGAGGAAACCTAGCAGGAGACTCTTACAAAACTTATCCGGCCACAGCATGAGATCAACAGCATCACAGCAACCGAGAATTTTATCCTGGGCTTTCGGCTGGGTGTCAGGATCATGGCAGAGTGCATGGATGACAACGATGGTGATATTCGGAATGGAGGTGAATGACAGATGGCAAAGCGCAGACCGTCTGGCGATGGCATGGTGCGCAAACGCGACGACGGTCGGTGGGAGGGCCGCATCGTGGTGGGCCACAAAGAAAACGGAGACTCCATCTTCCACTACGTCTACGCTCCCACGCAGAAAGAACTGTCCGCGAAGCTCCGCCAGCACATCGACAGCTACCAGGGTGCCGACCTGACGGAGCAGAGCAGGATGACCTTGAGTGAATGGCTCAATCAGTGGCTGGAGAACATGGCGGATACTCTGCGGCCCAACACGCTGAGGAACTATCGCAGCTACATCGAGAACCACATCCGCCCCAACCTGGGAGACAAACAGCTGGCTCGAATTACACCGAAGGATGTGCAACGGTTCTACGAGAAGCTGAGTGATTGTCTGGCCAGCAGTACGGTGCGCCGCATCCACACCACGCTCCACGGTACGCTGAAGGCGGCGCAGCAGGCGCACCTGATCGCCAGCAACCCGACCGAGCAAATCACCGCTCCCAGATTCAGCTATGGGGCAAAGCAGATACTGACGGACGAGCAGCTGGATGTGTTCATGAAGGTCATCGCAGAGGATGAAATCTGGTGTGACTTCTTCTACACTGAGCTGACCACTGGCCTGCGCCGGGGTGAGATCTGCGGGCTCAAGTGGGAAGACTTCGATGAGGTCACCGGCACACTGAAAGTCTGCCGCACCGTCTATCGGGAAACTGGCGGCGGGCTGACTGCCGGGGATACCAAGACTAACGCCGGCACTCGGAAAATCGTGCTGCCCGCCAGTACAACAGCTCTGCTCAGTAAGAAGAAAGCATCGGCTCTGACTGAGTGGATATTCCCCAACCCGCTGAAACCGGAACAGCCCACTAATCCTGGCTCCGCATACCGACAGCTGAAGGTTCTGCTGAAGCAGGCCGGCCTTCCGAACATTCGCTTCCACGACCTGCGTCACACCTTTGCGACTCACGCTCTGGCGTCGGGCGTGGATGTGAAAACCTTGTCAGGCATCCTGGGCCATACCAGAGCAGCATTCACGCTGGACACCTACACCCACACTACCGGTGATATGCAGAAACGAGCATCGGAAGTGGTTGGTGATTTTCTGACAGACATTTTCGGAGAGGAGTTGAGACCATGGGAAGAAAGCGCAAGAGCGGCGAGGGTACAGTCCGACTGAGAAAGGATGGCCGCTGGGAGGGCCGGGTAGTCATTGGCTATGATGACAAGGGTCTGCCAAAAACAAAAAATGTGCTGGCAAAGACCAGGGCAGACTGCGTGGCGAAACTGGAATCGCTGAAAGAGTCCGTGGCTCCCGCAACCGCCGTTAAGATCAGAGCAGATATGCCCTTCGGTGAGTGGATGGAATTCTGGTACGAAAACTACAGTAAGCCAATGCTTCGCCCCAGTTCTCAACGATCCTATGAGGACTTTATCCGGCTCTACATCCGCCCCAAATTAGGCAGTGTTCCTCTGAACAAGTTAACGATGAATGACCTCCAGCAGTTCTTCAACTGGATGAGAAAGGATGGGCGTACACTGCATAGAGAATCCAGAGGCGGTGGTCTCTCGGACAATATGGTGCGCAACTGTCACAGTCTCTGCCGCAGGGCGTTGGAAAAAGCTGTGGCAGAGCGATTGATCGTAAAGAATCCAATTGAGGAATGCAAGGCTCCGCCAATCAGACGGAAGGAGATGCATCTGCTCAGCCGGGAGGAACTGCAAAAGCTGCTGATCCAGGCCCGGGCCGAGGGATACTATGAGGTGTTCCTGCTGGAGTTGACCACCGGGCTTCGGGTGGGGGAGCTGATGGCACTCCAGTGGGACGATTTGAATTTCAATACCGGGGAACTGCGGATTGAGCGGCAGGTCTATCGAACCAAAGAGGAACTGCTGATCCAGGAGCCAAAGACCAAGGCATCTATCCGAACAGTGATTCTTCCCCCGCCTGTGGTCGAGGTGCTAAAGGAGTACAAGAAAACCGTCTCCTCCCGGTGGATGTTCCCCTCTCCCAAAAAGGAGGACGCTCCGCTGGCTCCAGCAGCCGCCAGCCACAGGCTGAGTAAAATCCTATCGCATGCTGGGTGCAAAAAGGTTCGCTTCCACGACCTGCGTCATGTATTCGCCACTAATTCAGAGCCATCGGGCGAAGATGGAAAAGCGGGAACTGGACAAGGAGTTCAAGGATGCCGACAATCCTCTCCGTGTGGTGTTCGTCTGCGCCATGTGGCTTACCGGCTTTGACGTAAAGTGCCTGTCCTGTCTGTATCTAGACAAGCCGCTGAAAGCCCACACGCTGATGCAGACCATCGCCCGGGCCAACCGTGTGGCCGAGGGAAAGAGCAACGGTCTGATTATCGACTACATCGGAATCGTAAAAGCGCTGCGAAAGGCGCTGGCCGATTACACAGCCAATGGGAATGGCACCGGCGGCGCCGACCC
>JAAZZJ010000134.1 GCA_014237695.1 Oscillospiraceae bacterium
GTGGTCGCTGGTAATGACGATGGTGGTATCCTCCAGGACGCCTGCGGCCTCGAGGGCTCCCAGGGTCTCGCTGAGCATCATTTCCGCCTCCAGATAGGCGTTGCGGTAGACCTGCTTGCCGTATACGCCGTAGGAATGGCGGGTGTGGTCCACCATAGACAGGTGTTCAAAGATGACCTCCGCCTTGTGCCTGCGGATAGCGGCGAGTGCCGCTCCATGGGTGACAAGGCTGAAGTAGGGTTCTCCCAGTCCGGTTAAAGAGCGTCCATACTCCGGCCAGAATTCGTCCAGAAACGAGGGCTGAGCCCCGCAGCGGACAAATTCCTGATACATGGCCTGATTGCCCTCCTGACGGCTCCAGGTCTCCGGCAGATGCCAGTCCACGTCCATATCCGCCGTCACCGGCCAGCAGATAGCTGCCGTGGTGTACCCGGCACGTTTTGCCTCCTCCAGGATACTGCGCACGTCGGGATCGAAGTGGTTCCGGCTGCGGTACCAGGGCGTTTTCTCCTGACCGGGGAGGAAGGTCTCATTGTTGACGATGTGGTGTCGGTCCGGGTACACCCCGGTCATCATGGTGGCGTGAATGGTGTAGGTGAGGGTAGGATAGACGGAAATGATGTTGCTGACCACCGCCGCGTTTTGCAGAACGCGGCCAAAGGCGGGCAGCGTCCTCATAAACGCCAGGTCCTCCGTCATCATGGAGTCAACTGATAGAACGTACAATCTTCTCCCCTTGGTCATGATAAGCAAGCACTCCTTTTCCGCTTCCTGCGTCTGGGGACAGCCGTCTGCTGCCGCGCTCTTTTTCTGGCGCATACAGGTCTCCGCTATGGAGATTTACAAGTGCATTATAAATTGAAATGAAAATTTAGTCAACAAAAATTTTCATATATTTTCTCAATTTTGCAAGAATTCAGAGAATGTGACAAAAATAAAATTTCAATTTGTCAATATTGACAAATTGAAATAATTAATCAAATTTTCAGAATATACCAATTATTTTGTGGCTAATCTGCTGATATCTTGGATCCAATAAAAATCTGCCGGACTTTCCAGACCGAATAAGCCCCCGGATAATCATTTCCAGCAAGAGGAATTGAATTCCGGTACATGAAAATTATAGAAAATATTTTCACAATTTTTTCAAATACCTTGACAGGGATAAGGCGCACTGGTATAATGAAATAAAACAAGCATAATTTTCCATGGAAATGGCCGTTTAGGCGGCTTGTGGAGGCTGCTTTCCATACACGGAAGCGGATAACGGGGGGATGAGATATGACTTTGAAGGAAATAGCCGAGCAGACAGGCTACTCGGTTGCGACAGTTTCCCGCGTTCTGAACGGTGGGGCCTATAACGAGAATTCCAGAACCTATGCGGCCATCATGGAATTTGTCCAGAGCAACGGCTACAGCCGGGGCAGCCGGGGCGGGCGCATTGTGGCGAACCTGATCCCCGATATTGCCAATCCGATCTCCACCGCCATTGCAAAGACGATGCAGCAGATCTGCCGGGGTGCGGGGCTGTCTCTGGTGATCGTGAACACCAATGAGGACCCCAAAGAGGAGGCTCATGCCCTTCAGGCGCTGGCAAAGCTGAACCTGTACGGGATGATCTATTCGCCGGTCATTGAGGACGAAAGTCAGGATTTTGCCAGCTTCAAGCTGGAGGGGGAGAAGGAGCGGGTCCCTGTTGTCATGATCGGGCGGGAACTGCCCTTTGCCGCGTATGACAGCGTGTGCATCAACAATGTGGCCGGAGCCTTTGACGCCACGGCCTATCTTCTGCAGAAGGGGGTCACCGATATCGCCGTCATCGCCGGTCCCCGGAATACAAAGCCCGGGCGGGAGCGGCTGGAGGGATTCTACCAGGCCTGCCGGTGCTTTAACGTGCAGCCGAAGCCGGGACGGATACACTACGGCGATTTCACCACGGAATCCGGCTACACCCAGGCCAGAGAGATACTCCGGGCGTCTCCCCGGCCCCAGGCGATATTTCCCATGAACAACCTGATGACCCGGGGGTGCCTGCGGGCGCTGATGGAGGCGCGGGTCTCCGTCTCCTCCTCGGGAAACGGGGATATGGAGATGGTGAGCTTCGACGGGGACGATCTGCTGGATATCGTTGCGCCGGACGTGCCCTATGTGGAGCGCCCTGTGGAGGAGCTGGGCCGGGTCGCCATGGAGCTGCTGTTTAACCGCGCGAAGCGCGGGGGGAGGGACGTGCTGCCTGTTCAGTATATCAAGCTGACGCCCATCCTGAAAATTCCCGGCGGAAAGTAGCGCCGGCAGAAAGGAAAGATACGGATCATGGAAAAAGGCATTCCCTATGGGATCACTTACTGGCACGAGCGCCGGTCCAGGAACGGCATTCCCGGCGACGCGCTGAATTCTATGCTGCAAAAATCCATTCGCCGGGGGGAGGAGGAGAACGCACTTGCTGCCGCGTATGAGATGTACGTCACCAGCCCGGATTATCTGGACATGCTCTGGAAGCGGCTGGTGTGCATATCCGTGGAGGACGTGGGCTTCGGCGAGCCGTATGCCGTTCCCCTGATCCGCACCCTCAATGAGATGCGCAGGGAGTTTCCCTACGCGGACAGGGATCAGGCCCTGTTCTTTGTTCATGGAGTCCGCTGCCTGTGCCGGTGCCGGAAGGAGCGGACCAGCGATCATCTGCGGGGGATGCTGAGCCGGGCCTTTTCCAACGGCTATGTACCCCGGGTCCCGGACTGGGCCTGTGACATGTATACGGCCAGGGGACGGGAGATGGGCCGTGGCCCCACCCACTTTGCGCAGGAGGCGGAGCAGACAGAGGACCGGCTGGAGGATGCGGACCTGCTGAAGATCCACGCGGAGTTTCTGAGATCCTGTAAAGACGGCGTGGAGCCCCCGGCGGACGGGACGTTCCGGACGAATGCGTGGCAGTATTAGGAGGGTGGAGAGAGATGGCTGCTTATTCTTTTCAGAAGGACCCCTGGTCCGGTGTGACCAGCCGCAACGGCATTCCGGCGGATGAACTGACCTCCATGCTGCGGGGCGCGATCCGCCGGGGAGAAGAAAAGACCGCCCTGGCGGCGGCCTATGAGATGTATCTGACCAGCCCCCAGCTCTTAGACAGGGCGTGGCGCAGTCTTTTGGCCGCCAGCGTGGAGGATGTGGGGTTTGGAGCGCCGGAGGCGCCGGAGACGGTCTGGGCGCTGTACGGAATGCGCCGGAGCTTTGACTATACGGACGGCGACCAGCCGATTTTTCTGGTTTATGCCGTCCGCTGTCTGTGCCGGAGCAGGAAGGACCGCTCCAGCGGCGAGTCGGCATATATGCTGGCAAAGAGGTTTGCGGCGGGATACATCCCGGAGGTGCCCGACTATGCCTATGACATGCACACTGTACAGGGCCGGGAGCTGGGCAGGGGAGAGCTTCATTTCCTGGAAGAGGCCAGTAAGGTGTCTCCCCAGCTGGAGAGCGGCTGGGTGAAGACGCTGCACGATGATTTTATTGCCATGTGCCAGCTGGAAAAGGAGGCCTCGGGCCGCCCCATTGTGGAGGCGTTCCTCCGCTGTGAGTGGGAATACTGACGAAAAAGCGCCGCGTTTCAAGGGGATCCCCCTGAAACGCGGCGCTTTTTTCACTGAAACTTATGGAATTATCAGAACGCCCCCTGCTCCATCATGGCCTCGGCCACCTTCTTGAACCCCGCCAGATTGGCCCCGGCCACCAGATTGTAGCCCAGACCGTACTCCTCGGCGGCTTCCACAGAGACCTTGTGGATGTTCTTCATGATGCCCTTCAGCTTCTCATCCACCTCCTCGGCGGACCAGACCAGCCGCTCACTGTTCTGGCTCATTTCCAGAGCGGAGACGGCCACTCCGCCGGCGTTGACGGCCTTGGAGGGAGCCACGATCATCCCCGGCTGTCCCATGAGATAGAACAGCGCGTCATTGGTGGTGGGCATGTTGGCTACCTCGATGTAGTATTTCACGCCGTTTTCCACGATCTGCTTGGCGTGTTCCATATGTACGTCGTTCTGCATGGCGGAGGGCATGACAACGTCGGCCTTCACGCCCCAGGGCTTCTCGCCGGGGTGGAACTCCACGCCGAACTTGTCCGCGTAATCCTGTACCCGATTCCGCCCGGAATTGCGCATAGTCACCAGATAATCAATCTTCTCCTGAGAAGAGGAAATGCCCTCGGGATCATACACATACCCGTCCGGCCCGGACAGGGTGACTACCTTGGCGCCCAGATCTTTGGCCTTCTTGCAGATACCCCAGGTCACGTTGCCAAACCCGGCGCAGGCGATTGTCTTCCCCTTGATGTCCTCGCCCACATGGGTCAGCACCTCCTGGAGATAGTACATAGCGCCGTACCCGGTGGCCTCCGGCCGTGTGAGGCTGCCGCCGTAGCTGAAGCCCTTCCCGGTGAGTACGCCGTTCTCGAAGGTGCCCTTCAGCCGCCGGTACTGACCGTACAGATAGCCGATCTCCCGGCCGCCCACGCCCATGTCTCCGGCGGGCACGTCGATGTCCGGCCCGATGTACCGGTAGAGGGCGATCATAAAGCTCTGACAGAAGCGCATGATCTCCCCGTCGGACTTCCCGGCGGGATCGAAGTCACTGCCGCCCTTGCCGCCGCCGATGGGCAGCCCGGTGAGGCTGTTCTTGAAGATCTGCTCAAAGCCCAGGAACTTGATGATGCCGGGATACACATTTTTCTGGAACCGCAGCCCGCCCTTGTAGGGCCCGATGGCGCCGTTGAACTGGCAGCGGTAGCCGGTGTTGGTATGGTAATTGCCATTGTCGTCCATCCAGACCACCCGGAAGGTAAACATCCGTTCCGGCTCCACCATCCGGCCCAGCAGGTCAACCTTTTCATATTCGGGATGCTTGTCCACCATCGGGGCGATGGAGGTCAGGACCTCCTCCACAGTCTGAACAAATTCCGGCTCGTTGCCGTGCTTCTGCTTTACACTTTCGATCACACTGGCGACATAGGCATTCATGGCTTGTATCCTCCTCAAATTTGCAGAGCGGACGGGATAACGCCCCATCCTCACTCCATCTGTTGCCATACTACCATCTTTCTGCAAAAAAGACAACTGCTTTTTTTGTGAAGGCCATGGTGAAAGCGTGGAAGTTTCCGGCTTATTTTTGTGCAAACTGCCGCTTCCGTTCCTCCCGGTGGAGAAACGGAAGCGGCAGAGTGCCGTCTCAGAAAAGATTCAATGAAGCGTGGCGTAGATCACCGCTTTGATGGTGTGCATCCGGTTTTCCGCCTCATCGAACACCACGGACCGGGCCGATTCAAACACCTCGTTGGTGACCTCCATCTCCGGGATCCCGAACTTCTTTGCGATATCCGCCCCGATGGTGGTCCTGGTGTCATGGAACGACGGCAGGCAGTGCATAAAGATGGCGGACTCCTTTGCGTTTGCCATTACCCCGGCGTTGACCTGATAGGGCCGCAGCAGCCGGATCCGTTCCTCCCAGACCGCGTCCGGCTCGCCCATGGAAACCCAGATGTCGGTATAAATCACATCGGCGTCCCGTGTTCCCGCCTTCACGTCCTCCGTCAGGGTCACGGAGCCCCCGCTCTCTGCCGCGATGCCCTTGGCGGTCTCCACCAGCTCCCGGGCGGGGAACAGTGCCTCCGGCGCGCAGGCGGTAAAATGGAGTCCCATTTTCGCGCAGGCGATCATCAAAGAGTTGCCCATATTGTTTCTTGCGTCACCCATGTAAGTGAAGCGCAGTCCCTTCAGCGTCCCGAACTTTTCCTCGATGGTCAGCAGATCCGCCAGCATCTGCGTGGGGTGGAACTGGTCGGTCAGTCCGTTCCAGACTGGCACCCCGGCGTATTTCGCCAGCTCCTCCACCAGCTCCTGACTGAACCCTCTGTACTCGATGCCGTCATACATCCGCCCCAGCACCCGGGCGGTGTCGGCGATGGACTCTTTCTTGCCCATCTGAGAGGACCCGGGGTCCAGATAGGTGACCCCCATCCCCAGATCGTATCCAGCGACCTCAAAGGAGCAGCGGGTCCTGGTGGAAGTCTTCTCAAACAGAAGCACGATGTTCTTCCCCTCCAGATACCGGGGATTCCGGCCCGCTTCATGGACTTGAAATCCTTTGCCAGATCCAGCAGATACCGGATCTCCGCCGGAGAGTAGTCCAGCAGCTTCAAAAAATGTCTTCCTCTGATATTGACTGGCATAATGTACCCTCTTTCTTTCTCATTTCAAAACCGACAGCTCCCCGGCAAACCTGATCCAGACATCTCCCTCCGGCAGCGCCCGGAAGGCCATTGGCTTTCCATTGGGATGGGGGAACGCCAGCGCCCAGCTCCACAGCGCCATCCCGCCTCCGCCTCCGCCTCCGCCGTATTTCCCATCGCCGGCCAGCGGCATTCCGCGGCTGGCGAACTGCACCCGGATCTGATGGGTCCGCCCGGTGTGGAGCCGCACCCTTACCAGCGACAGCCCGTCCCGCTCCGCCAGCAGGCGGTAGTCCAGCACGGCCTCCTTCACGCCGCCCCGCATCCGTTGTACCACAAAGCTCTTGTTCCGGCTTTTGTCGTGGAGCAGCAGATCCCGATAGGTCTCCTCGTCCTCCTCCGGACGCCCCCGTACGATACACAGATATTCCTTCCGGAACTCTCCCTGCGATATCGCGCCCGACAGCGATCCTGCGGCCCGACGGGTCCTTGCGCAGACCATCACGCCCCCCGCCTCCCGGTCCAGCCGGTGAACGGGAAAGATCTCTCCCCCCAGCTGTGCGCGCAGCAGGGAAGGGAGGGTGTCCCCCGGTCCGTCCTGGCTGAGGAGCCCCGCCGGCTTGCGGCAGACCGCCAGCTCGTTATCCTGATACAGGATATCGATCATTTCATGACCCGGGCCATGATCTCCAGCCCCTTATCGATTTCCTCTCTGGTGATGACCAGGGGCGGCAGCAGACGCAAAGTGTCTTTCCCGGCGGTGAGGCACAGCAGCCCCTCCGCCATCAGCCGGTCCTTCAGCTCCTTGTGGGTCATCCCCTGAACGCCCACGCCCACCATGAGGCCCATGCCCCGGATGCCGGACACACAGGGGCTGTTCAGCCCCGCG
>JAAZZJ010000135.1:0-4128 GCA_014237695.1 Oscillospiraceae bacterium
CATCAGCCCGCCTGCGTCCTCCGCCTTGCCACACCACATTTTCCCTCGCCTCCTTTTTACCGATTCTCAAGTGCGCCGACTATTGTCCATTCCCGTAATTTTCCGGCATCCTCCGCCATCCGCCGCAGAAGCCGGTTTTTCTCATTCACCGGACCAAATCCGGACAGAGGGCACAGCACCGTCCCGCACCGCTCCATCACCTCCGCCGCCTGCCGGAAGGCCGCCTCCCCAACCGGCCGGAAGCTCTCTTCCCTCACCACCCTGACAGCCAGCGCCGCCGCCACGGGATAGTCCACATCATTCTCCTGCAAAACCCCGGCGGCAAAGGGCACCCCCTGCCGCTGCAGCCGCCGGTAGACCGGAATACCGGACCCGCCGCCGCCGATGACGAATACCCTGGGCTCGCCCCGGACGGGCTCCAGCTCCAGAGAGCCGAACAGGGCATTGTAGCTCCCCCTGGCCGCGCCGTACAGCTCCATCATGTAGTCCGCCGTAAAGATCTCCTCCGGAGGCCCCTGCCGCTCGATAACGTCCCCGTGGACACAGACCACATAGTCGCTGATCTTCTGGGCCAGATCCAGCTCATGCAGGGACATCACCACCGCCAGATTTCTGGAACGGACCATATCCTTCAAAATCGCCAGCAGCTCCAGCTTGTGCCGGATGTCCAGAAAGGAGGTAGGCTCGTCCAGCACCAGCACCTCCGGCTCCTGGCACAGGGCCCGTGCCAGCAGCACCCGCTGGCGCTGGCCGTCGCTGATCCGGGAGAAGTCCCGCTCCGCCAGATCGGAGGCATGGACCAGCGCCAGACACTGCGCCACCTTCTCCCGGTCCTCCCGGCTCAGGATGCCCAGCCTTCCGGTGTAGGGGTAGCGCCCCGTGGCCGCCACATCCTCGCAGGTCATCAGCTCCGGGTGGATGTGGCTGGTCATCAGCACGCTCATCCGCCGGGCCACGTCCCCCTCGGAGAGCCCCGCCATATCCCGTCCGTCCAGATATACCGCGCCGCCCACCGGCTCCAGCTGCCGGATGATGCTTTTCAATATGGTGGACTTCCCGGCCCCGTTGGGGCCGATGAGGGTCATGATCTGTCCCCGGGCCAGCTCCAGCCGGATCTCCCGGATCAGCGGCCTGCCGTTGTATCCCACGGACAGGTCCCTGGTATGCAGGTAAATTTCTCTCATACAGCTCCTCTTTCCGGGAAAAGATTCATGTGTCCTCTCTCATCCGCCCGCTCTTCCGGGAGGCCATCAGGCCGATCACGATGGGCGCGCCGAACACGGCGGTCACGGAGCTGATATTCAGCTCCGTAGGCGCGAATACCGTCCGGGCGATCAGGTCGCAGCCCAGACAAAATACCGCGCCGCCCAGAAAGCAGGCGGGGATAATGACAATCGGCTTTGCCGTGCGGAAAAGCCCTTTAATCAGATGGGGGGCCGCGATGCCCACAAAGGAGATGGGCCCGGCAAAAGCGGTCACACAGGCGGAGAGAATGCTGGACAGCAGGATCAGCTCCACCCGGAACCGTTTGATGTTCACCCCCATGTTCCGGGCGTACACCTCACCCATCTGATAAGCACCGATAGGCTTGGACAGCAGGAAGGCCAGCCCCAAAGAGAGGAACACCACCCAGCTCATCATCTCCACGTTGTCCCAGCTGGTGCCGGAAAAGCTTCCCATGGACCAGTTGTGCAGATTGACGATATTGGAGTCGTCGGCAAAGGTCACCAGGAAATCGGTTACGGCAGAGCAGATATACCCGATCATCACGCCGCTGATGACCAGCATACTCATCTGCTTTACCCTCCTGGACAGCAGCAGGATGAATCCCATGGACAGCATGGAGCCCGCGAAAGCTCCCGCGATCAGCGCCATGGACCCTGCGGTACCGCCCCGGCTGAGCAAAAAGATCATCACCAGCGAAACCGTCAGCTTGGCCCCCGAGGAGATACCCAGCACGAAGGGGCCCGCGATGGGATTGGCAAAAAAGGTCTGGAGCAGAAACCCCGACACCGACAGCGCCCCGCCCAGAATGGCCGCCGCCAGCACCCGCGGCAGGCGGATGCCCCAGATGATGCCAGCGTCCAGCGGATTTGCCAGCGCGGCAAGCAGCTCCTCCGCCGTAAAGTCCACACTTCCGGCGCAGATGTTCCATACCAGCAGTACCAGCAGCAGGACCGCCAGCAGTATGAAGCAGGCGACGTACCGTATCCATAGCTTTCTCATGGCCGTTCCCCCGTCATGTCAGCCGGTGCAGGTAATTCATGTCCGTATCCGCCGGGTCCTCCCGGGTGAGGACGGCGTTGATGTCCAGAATCATATCCCCCGCCCCCAGGGCCTCCTGGAACATGCTCTTCCCGGTACACCAGACGTCTCCGTTCCGCACCGCCTTGAAGTCCGCCAGAGGCTCGCTCTTCGCCACCAGCTCCTCAATGGCTGTCAGGTTGGCGTCGATGGCGCTGTTGTAAATGAGGATATCCGCGTCCTTGGCCCCCTGGTAGAAAGACTCCATCTGCATATTCATGGTGGACAGGGCGTTTTCCTCCCCCTCCAGATCCTGAAACACATAGACGCCCCCGGCCAGGTCGATGGCCTTGGCAATATAGTCCCCCGGCTTCCGTACGCTGACCGCCCCGTTGGAAGTGATGTAGAAAAAAGCAACCGTTTTCCCGGTATTCTCCTGCTCCAGCACCGGCGCAAGCCGCTCCAGCTGGCCGCCGAAGAAGGCTTCCGCCTCCTCAAGCTTTCCCATCAGCACTCCATAGAGCTTGATCCACTCCATCCTTCCCAGAGGATGACTCTCATAGCTGGAGCGCTCCACCAGCACAGGGATGCCCAGCCGCTCCAGCTGCTCCTTGACCTCCGGGTTGTGATAGATCATGGTGGACTCCAGCGCCAGGCCGCAGTTCTTGGACACGATCAGCTCGTAATCCGGCGCGTTATATTTTCCCGCATAAACCAGGCGTCCCGCCTCCATGGCCTCCCGGGCCTCCGGAATGTACCACCCCTCGGCCCTGGTGCCGGAGAGGGTCACGGCGTCCAGCGCCTCCAGCCGGCAGAAGGAGTCCATGGCGGCGGTGGCCTGCATGTAGATATTTTCCAGGGGCTGCCGGAGAACCACCACCTCCTCCGGGGTGTCCGGGGGCGGGCTCAGGTCCTCGGGGCACAGCAGATAGGTCTCCTGATCGATCCGGATGCGGGCGTATCCGCCCGCAGAAAAATCCACGGAAAAGCTCTGGGCATAGTCCAGTTCCAGACGCCGGGTCTCGGGGCTGTCCCACAGGTCCTTCCAATAATACCAGAGGGTCTGGGTTTCCCCGTCAGGCAGCCGCAGGGCGGACTCATCCGGCGCGGGATTCTCCGGCACGGGGAGGGCAGGCTCCTTCCCGGTACAGGCGCACAGGCACAAAGCCAGCAGCAATGCCGCCCATTTCCAACGTTTCATCGATTTTTCTCCTTACTGTTTCTCCAGGGTGGAGGCGTCAAACAGCAGGGTATACTCCACCTCATGCGGCTCGCTCATGGCTACGGTGTCGGCAATCACGTCCAGCCTCTGATCGAAGGCGGAAACGGGAATTTCAAAGGTGGAATTGCCCTCCGAGTTGGTTTGCATATACTTCTCCCCGTCTACCTTCATATAGTCAAAATTGGAGCTGCTCCAGACAATCGTGGCCCAGAACTGTCCGTTCTCGCACCGCAGCACTGCGGGAGAGGCTACTGTGGCCCGGCCGGTGCCGCCCTCCAGCGTTACGGCGGCGGTGTAGATTCCATCTTCCGGGACAGTCTCCGCCGGTTCCGGGTCCGGAACAGGTTCCGGTTCGGGCTCCGGCTCAGGAGCCGGTTCCGAGGGGGAGGATTCCGGGGCCGGACCGTCCGGCTGGACGGCAGCGGGGTCCGGTTCCTCTCCGGCGGGGTCCGTTCCGGCGGGAGCGGGAGCCCCGGCAGGTTCCGGCTCCGCTTCATCGGGCATAGGAGCGGGATCGCTGACAGGCGGGGGAGTCTGCTCCTCTGTTCCGGCAGGAGCGGGGGAGGGGGCGGGCGGCACATCATTTTCGCCGCCGCAGGCGGTCAGAAGAACCAGCAGCAGAGCGAACAGGGACAAAAGAATCCGATATTTCTTGTTCACAA
>JAAZZJ010000135.1:4138-7037 GCA_014237695.1 Oscillospiraceae bacterium
TGGTCTTGCCATCGGCGGCAGCGCCCTCTACCACGCCCTCAACGGCCAGCTTGGCGGCATTCTTATTGCCCGCGAACATTTTGTCGAAGCTCTCGCTGCCCAGGACCAGCTTGGCGGTCATCTGACCGTCCTGCACGGTCAGCTCACAGCTGTCGATCTTGAACATGGACTGCCCGCACTCCACCTCAATGCTGTAGGCGCCGTCCGCCAGAACCTTGGGCTCCTCCTCGTTGTCGGGATTCTCAGGGTTGGGCTGGCTGATAATGCCGGCGTCCTTCAAATCTACAGCGGCTTTGGCATGGTCCGCCAGCAGATCGCGGATGGCCTTGATCTCGCCCAGGCCATTGATCTGGCACTCGACTACCTCCAGTCCGGCGCTAGTGAAAACAGAGTACCAGGACTCAGGATCGTTCTCGTCAGCCATATCGTTGTTGGCATGGTCGCCGGCAACGATCATCATGGGACGGAGGATGACTTTCTCATAGCCGGCCTCCTTCACCATCTTCACCACATCCTCCGCCAGAGGCGCGGCCTCCACGGTGCCTATGAAATGGTTGACGTTTCCGGCATCCTTGAGTACCTGCTGCATCTTGGCGTAGATGCTGTGGGAATCGGCGGAGGTGCCGTGGCCCATCCAGCACACGGCGGTCTTGCCGTCCTTGACGGAATCCTTGGTAGCGTCCGCCATGGCCTTGGCTGCCTTGGCAAAGTCGTCGTCGCTGGTCAGCAGGGGCGCGCCGATCTTAATGGACTCGAACTTACCGGCGTACTTCTTCTCCAGCAGATTGCGGAGGTCGCCGTATTCATAGCCGTTCATCAGGTGAGTGGGCTGGACCAGCAGATTCTTTACGCCGCTCTTTACGGCGCGGTCCAGAGCCTCCTTCACGTCATCGATCTGCTCGCCGTCCCGGCGGTAGACATGCTCGATGATGATATTGGCAGTGAAGCCGCGGCGGACGTCATAGTCGGGGAAAGCCTTCTCCAGGTCGTCCTCAATGGCCTTGATGGTGGCTACCCGGTTGTCGTTGAAGCTGGTGCCGAAGCTGACAACCAGCAGTTCGTTCTCCCTGGTGCAGTCCTGGCTGCGGGGGTTGTCCTTGGAGGCGTCTCCGGTGGCGTTATCGTCCAGATACCGGCACAGGATAACGGCCACCTGGGCACGGGTCGCGGTGCCATTGGGGTCCAGCCTGCCCTCGCCGGTTCCCTGAATGAACTCGCTGGCCACAGCCCAGTTCATGCACTCCTTGGCCCAGGAGGCCACATCGGCGGCGTCGGGATAGCCGGACAGCTCATCGGTACGGCTGGTCAGGGCGTCCCGCTTCACCTGATTAGCGGCGAAGAGGTTGAGGATCTTCGCGATCTCCTGGCGGGTCACACTGCCATCGGGATCAAAAACAGTCCCGGCCTCGTTTTTACCGTTGACGATCTTCCGGGAACTTGCCCAAACGACCGCCTGGGCAAGCTCGCCGCCCTCCACGTCTGTGAAGGGATTGACCGCCGTAAAGGCAGGCTTTCCGGCCAGGCGGTACAGAGCCAGGACCAGATCGCCCCGGGTCATGTTCTCGTCAGGGGCGAAGGAGGACGCGGTCTTGCCGTCGATCAGGCCCTTTTCCGTGACGGCGTCTATGTACTCCTTCCCCCAATGCTTTTCCACATCAGCATAGCCCTTGCTCTCCGCGGCAAAGGCGGGGCCGGTCAGGCCCAGGGTCAGAACCATCGCCAGCAGCATCGCCAGCAGACTGTTCCGTTTTCTCATGGTACTCATTCCTCCTAAAATTTTCTTTTTTCCATTGCTGGTCCGCATCCCTCCTTGCCGGCAGAAAGCGGATTGCCCGCCGGCAAGGAGAGAGTGCGGTTATTGTTTCCCGGCGCAGAACCCCTTTGCGCCGGCGGAAACACTGGTCCGTCCGGTCCGCCAGGCAAAAGAAAAACGTCCCGGGCCGGAGGGCGCGGAACGCACAAGACCCCGCCGGTGCATGGCGAGGCCGAATCAGAAAGCGCGCTTCCGGTTCCGGCAGAATGCGGCCAGCCGTCACGTATCTGACTTATCCTCTCCAGGGAGGCATCACAGTGACCGACTCGCAGGGCGTCTCACCCTATTCCGTGTGCCGCACAGGCGGCGCGGGCTGGCATCTATTGACTTCGGTTTTATTCTAACACAGCTTGCAAAATCTGTCAAGAGGCGTTTTCGGCGTTGGCAGGGGGCGCAGGTTGTAACATTAAATGCGAAAGAACACGAACCCACCCGACAGGGTGCGGAACGGTTCTATCGCATTTATTTTTTTGTCTTTGTCTGGCCGGAAAAGATAATGGAAACGGGGTGAAAGACGGTGCGACGCTACAAATATATAACTTTTTCGGACCGGCGGGAGATTGCCGCGATGTATCAGGCGAACGACCGCCCGGCGGATATTGCGGACCGGCTGGGAGTTACCACGGCGACAATCTATCGGGAGTTGAAGCGCGGGGAAACCGTCGGAGAGGACGGCGCGCCGGTTCTGGACCGGAACCGGCGGCGGGCTTACAACCCGGTTATCGCCCAGCAGACAGTACAGGCGAATTTCAGGCGGCGGGGGCGGACCCCGGCGGACGATATGCAAGGAGGTTTCGACGGTGACAGTGTTTGAAAGAATCACGGAAAGCCCGGAAGTGCTGGGGAAGTTTCTTGCGCGCTTGCCCGTGGTTGAGGGTCCATGGGACGACAAATTTCACGAGCAGTTTTGCACGACCTGTCCGGCGAAAAATTGCGACGCTTGCCCGTACGCGGCAGAGCGGAACAACCCCGGTTGGTGGCTGACCCTTGAAACAGACAGCGGACACGCTGACAAATACGCGGTCATTGTTGCCTATCACAACGGAGCAAGAACCGGAGCCGTCGTAGAAGCGAAATCCGCGGCGG
>JAAZZJ010000136.1:0-4593 GCA_014237695.1 Oscillospiraceae bacterium
CAGACACCGGCGAGCAGGACATAGATCATGCCGCCAGGAGACCGCTTTCTGACTTTCATGGCAGATGTTTCCTCCTTCCGGGCAGCTCATGTTCTGCAAAGATATGGTTTACCAGAAGGGCGATCAGCAGGCACAGCAGTACCATCATGACAGATATGGCGTTTGCGTAGCCGAACTTCCCATAGGTGAACGCCTGCTTATAGAGCAGGGTAATAGGGACCTCCGTGGCATAGGCGGGGCCGCCGCCGGTCAGTCCGATCACAAAGTCAAACACCTTGAAGGTTCCCGTGAGGATAAAGATGATGACGATGGACAGCGTCGGGCGCAGCTGCGGGAGGGTAATATACCGCAGCCGCTGCCAGGGCGTCACGCCGTCCAGCGCCGCAGCTTCGTACAGCTCCTCCGGGATCGACGCCATTCCGGAGGAGAAGAGGATCATCTGGAAGCCCACGTTGCTCCACATATTGACAAAGGCCACCGTCCACATGGCCGTATTCACATTCCCCAGCAGATTCAGATGCTCCGCCAGCCCAAGCTTTTCCAAAATGGAGGGGATAGGGCCCGCGCCGGGCAGCAGAAGGAAGGTGAACATCAGGCAGATGGCCATGCGGTTGATTACCACCGGCAGGAAATACATGGTTTTCACGATCCGCAGGCCGAAAAATCTGCGGTTGATTACTGTCGCCAGAAAAAAGGAGATGGGCAGTGTGGCAAAAAGGCCCGTGAGCGCCAGAATGCCGATATTGAGAAAAGCGGTTCTGGTTTCGGGAGCCGTCCAGAACTTTATATAGTTGGACAGTCCCGCAAACTGCAGTTCAACTCCGGCAATGCCGCTCCAGGAGAAGAACGAGGTGTATACCATATTCAGCAGAGGATAGACAACGACCGTGCCATAGAGAAGCAAAAGGGGGAGAACCATCAGCAGGCCGCTGACAGTCCTGCGCTTTTTTGCGGAGAATGTACGCAAATCACTCACCTGCCTTCCGTCAAGCCCTGCACTGCACCGGCAGAGCCGCACACGCGGCTCTGCCGGTGGTCCTTAACCGCCGAAAATCTCATCGTACTGATTTTGCAGGCTTTGGGCAACCGTCTCATAGCTCTGTCCCACAAAAAGACCCTGCAGTTCCGTGTTCGTCACGCCCATCACGTTGGAATTGTTCATATAGGCGGTGATATTGTCGGTTATGCCGCTTCTGCCGGCGTAGCCGTCCATAAAGGTCCGCATGGGAGTTGATGCCAGAGACATATCGAAGTCTACCTCCAGCGGATAAATCCCGCCCTTGGCGATTTCGTTGGCATATCCGCTCAGAGTTTCAGCGCCCAGCATAAAGTTCAGCAGCCGTCCGGCGGCATCATACTCAGGCGTTCCGGGCTTGGCGGATACACAGAAGCCCTCGCTGGTTGTGGCAAACCAGATATCCTTGTTTTCAGGCGCATCCTGAAAATAGGGGAAATTCACGCAATTGATTTCATCGGCGAAGTCAAAACTGTTGAAACGGTCCCAGAAGTAGCTTGCCGCAAACAGCATGGCAACCCGTCCTTCTCCGAAGGCGGCGATACCCGGCTCCGTGTCGGAGGTAATTGCGTCCGGACCGAAGACGCCGAGATCAATATACTCCTGAAAGACCTTCAGGGCATTTGTCAGCTCAGGATCTGTCCATTTGACCTCATGAGCGATTACCTTGTCCCGAAACTCCAGGCCGTACATACGCACGACCAGCTCGCTGAAAAAGCGGCCCAGGTCAGCGCTGGACTTCGCCGGCAGGCAGAAGGGGATGATCGTGGGGTCTGCGGCACGCAGGGTCTCCGCCATGACCAGCACATCTTCCCAGGTTTCCGGTGTTTCCAGGCTGTACTCCGCCAGCAGTTTGGTGTTGACATAGACAGGGGAGTTGACCACTGCGTTGGGGATGCCGTAAATGCCGTCCAGTCCGTCCCGGGGGAAGGAGAAGGAGGAGAAGATATCCGGGTCGGTGGGGCCAGTCCAGTTTTCCGCCTCAATAAGAGAAGTCAGATCCTGCATCACGCCGTTCTTGGCCCAATCGAGGTGAGGGAAAGCGTCGGAGCAGATGTAAACTGTGGGCAGCGTTCCGGTGGCTACCGCAGAGCGCAGGCTGCTTTTATAGGAGTCTGCGTCGGAAATAGAGATGTCCTCCACGATAATGTCCGGATTCTGGGTGCGGAATTCCTCCAGCTTATCCAGATAGTATTTGTGACGGGGAACCTCGGGGTTGGTGTAGCGGGAGAGGTAGGTTATGGTCACCTTTTCCGGCTGGCTGTCATCTTGCGGCTGTTTCTCCTCCGGTGCGCCGCCGCAGGCCGTGATGCCCAGAACCAGCAGGGCCGCTGTCAGGCAGGCAAGTACCCTTTTCATCTGTAAACACTCCTTTCACATTCTGTATGCGGGTCTTCCCAATAGGATGCCCCATTATAGCATGGCCGGGCCTCAGAGAACATGGTATTTTTTCAATCATTTCTGCACTATTTTGCTTTCCGCCTGCAGGCGGCGGGAGAAGAGGGATGCGCCGCGGCGTTCTTGGCTGGATTTTTTTGTGCCGCATGTACTAATTTGCGCAAAACCCTCTGCCAAATTGACTTTCACCAGGCTGGCATTTATAATGGTGCCTGAGCGTAAAACCCAGGGAGGAAAAAGGCATGATCCGCAGGCAAAAGCTGTTTACATTTGAATCCAAGGTAACTGCAATGGTGATTGCCATTATTCTGGCGTCTACGGCGTTTACCGCCGTTCTGATCGCTATGATTTCAGGGGCGATTCTGCGGGAACAGGCTGTACGGAGCTGTCAGGAGCGCCTGCATACCATCAGCCGCCGGTTTGACATTACACTCAACCGCATCCAGTCCCAGGCATCCCTGTTGACCTTTTACAAGGCCACGACGCACCGTCAGACCGGTTCCCAGGAGACTTCCACGCCATACGAGGCGTTCCTGCGGGATGCGGCGTTTTCCAGCTACCTGGCGGAATATCTTGCCACACAGCCCGCTGTCGGCTCTATCGCCTACTATGACGGAGACAACCTCTCTATTTCCAAGGACACCTATGGGACCGGCGGTGGAACCGGCTTTCTGGTACCTCAGGAGGTGCGGGAATCTTTTCTGAATTCTGATGCTGCCTCTCTCTGGTATGTGCGGGAGGGAACCTCCGGTCAGGAGGAAAATTATCTGTTTTTCTGTATGAAAAAATCCTATTCCTTCTCCGGCAGTCCCATTGGTATGTTCACCATCATGGTTTCGCCCAAGGAAATCCGGGACATTTACCGCGGCAGTACGGCGGAAGGAGAGCTGTTTCTGACAGCGGACAGTACCGGTGCAGTGTGTGCCTGCTCGGAGGAACGCCTGGTGGGCAGCGGACTGGCTGCGCTGTTCTCCCTTTCCGGTAAGCCGCGCAGCGGGGACATTGTGGCTCTGGAGGGAAGGGATTACCTCTATTCCTCCATGCGCTATCCGGAAGCGGACATGGAACTGATCCTCCTGACGCCCAGGGCGGCGATCTACCGGCAGGCTTTCTATCTGTTCCAGGCGGTCGTGCTGCTGGGACTCCTGTTTGTTGCCTTAGCCATATGGCGCAGCAGGCATTACATGCAGCGCCTGCTGCGGCCCCTGGGAGAGATTACCGCCAGTATCCGGCGTATGGCCGCCGGGACTTATGATGTGCGTGTGCCGGTATGTACGGAGGACGAGCTGGGGGTTCTGGCCGGTGAACTCAACGCCATGGCGGACAATACCCAGCAGCTGCTGCTGCGTATCCGGGAGGAGAGCGAGCAGCGGCACCGCTTTGAGCTGTCCTACCTTCAAGTGCAGATGCAGCCGCATTTCCTGTACAACACGCTGGAAACGGTTTGTGGGATGATCCAATCCGGCGAAAGTGAGGAGTCCATCGAACTGATTAACCAGATATCCGGCTTTTACCGTGCTGTGCTGAACGGAGGGCAGGAGGTGGTCCCGCTCTCTCATGAGATGGAGATCACCCGCAGCTACCTGCGCATCATGCAGACCCGCTACGCCGGGGCGTTTCAGTTTACCCTGTCTATGGACGAGTCCGCCTGCGCCTGTCCGCTGCCCAAACTGATATTGCAGCCTTTTGTGGAGAACTCCGTAGTACACGGCTTCATCGGCTTCCACACAGAGGAGGAGCTGCGGCTGCATGTCTCTGTGCGCAGGGATCCGGACGGAATTTCCATCCGGATCAGGGACAACGGCGCTGGAATGCAGCCGGAGACGGCGGCGCGTCTGAACGGGGACCGGCCCTGCCCGGCGGATTCCTTTGGGATCAGCGGCGCGAGGAAGCGGCTGAGGCTCTATTTTGGACAGGCGGCTCAAGTTGTGGTCCATTCCGCCCCTGGAGCTGGTACCCGGATCGATATGCGCATCCCCGACCGTCTGGCCGGGCCGGTACAGCCCGAACAGGGGGAGTAAAGGAGGTTGCCCTATGCTCTATCGGTTTCTGGTGGTGGACGACGAGTATTATGTCCGCCAGCGGGTCAAGCTGTGCATTCCCTGGGAAAAGTTCGGCTTTGCCTGTGCGGGCGAGGCGGAGGATGTGGAGCAGGCCCTGACATTTTTGCAGCATGAGCG
>JAAZZJ010000136.1:4603-7027 GCA_014237695.1 Oscillospiraceae bacterium
GACATTTCCATGCCCGGCCGGAATGGCCTGGAGCTGGTCCGCACCTTGTGCCGGCAGGAGCTGCACGCGCACTTTATCATCCTTTCCGGCTTCGCCTCCTTCGAGTATGCCCGTCAGGCTATGGCCTTCGGCGTGACGCACTACTTGCTGAAGCCAATTGACGTGGCTGAGCTGCGGGAGACCGTGGCCGGCATCCGGGAAGCGCTGGATAACCGGCGGCGCAGCGCCGTAACGGAGCAGACCCTTCTGCGGGCCCGGACGGCGGCTGACCGGTCTATGCGGGAGAAATTTTTTCAAAGCGTTCTGTCCGGTCACACCTCCGGCGAGGACGGGGACCGCCTGCGCCAGTACGGCGTATGTCCGGAGGAGATGTATCAGCTGCTGGTGCTGGCCGTGGGGCCTGCCGCCCTCAGCAGCTTCGGCTTTGAACAGCGCAGCTCCCTCCGGCTTGCGGCCCACAATATTGCCTCTGAGACGGCCGCCGGGCTGGGCTACGTATGCGCCTGCACTGATGGACAGGGAAGATCGGTGCTGATCCTGCCCTGGAGAGGGGAAAGTCCCCAGGACATGATCGGACTGATTTCCGGCGCCCTGCAGGCCTCGGCGGGCCCGCCCTGCATTGCCGCTTACTCAAAGCCCTTCGGTGGTACTCCCAGCCAGCTGGCCGGGGCTTATGGGGGGGCCATGCGCTTTTTCACATTTCGCGTCATCTACGGTGAGAAAGCGGATATGACCCGCGCCGGACATCTGACCAAGCGCACACAGGATATTCTGCAAAAAAAGCAGAATGCGCTGAACCTGGCCCTGCTGCAGGGAGATTTCCAGCAGTTTGCGCCCCTGCTTTCCGACTGGTTCGGCGTGGTACGCCGGGAGCAGCTGGCGCTCTCTGCCCTGGAAATCCAGCTCTCTGCCCTGCTCTCTATTGCCATGACCTATTCCGCAGAATGTTCCGGCGGCGCGCCTGGAGAGGATGCTGTTTACAGCGCCTCTGTCCTTCTGAATGCGGGGTACGATCTGGCGCAGATCGAGGAGCATCTGCTGAGGCTGTTCCTGTCCCTGGCCGATGAGAGCAAGAACGAAAACAGTTCCCTGATTGAGAAGGCGGTTGCCCAGGCCACGGATTTGATGCGCAGCGAATATGCCTGCCCAGACATGGGGCTGCGGTATCTGGCCTCCCGCCTGGTTATCAGTCCGGCATACCTCAGCCGCAATTTTACGCGGATCTGCGGGATGACGCTCATGCAGTATCTGACGCGGCTTCGTATGGAGCGGGCCAAGGAGCTTCTGGCGTCCCCCGATATGACGGTTGCCCAGGCTGCGGAGCTGGTGGGATATCAGGACGCTTTCTATTTTTCCAAGCGCTTCAAGAGCTATTTTGGCATCTCGCCATCGCGTATGCAGGAGAGCTGATGTCCTTCGGGTCCGGAAGGAGTGCTTGGGGAAAAATTGCGAATAAACTGTAAATATATAGAAAAATTTGCATATTCTCTTGCATATTCAACCGGGGCGTGGTATACTATGTCCTGCTAAACGACGGCGCAGTATCCTAGTCAGATCTGCCGCTTCCGAAGAAGGGCCTAAAAATCCTTTAAAGGGCATAGCTGTGAAACCCCTGGTGCCTGCTGCAAACGCCCAGTTTGGGGTGGGTGCTGGGCGGGAAGCGCGGACTCCCCGCGCTTGCGGCCGTAGGGCGTTCCCCAATGGCATGGGGAAGCCGACCCTGCGGTCGTGGAGACCTGTTCTCGTGGGCGGGCGTACTCCCTTTGTGGTAACGCGACCCGTGTACGGCTCAGGTGTAGAAACCTGTATTGCGGTGCTACCCGGCCTTGAGCCGTGAACGCTGTGTGCAGATGTAGCCTGCCTTGCGTGGACATGGCGGATAGGAGAACGACCCAGCTTTTCCCCGGCCAGGGAGAGGCTGCTATTGCTCCTTGAAACCCTGCCTGCAAAAGAGGCTAAGAAGCGGTTTGACTGTGGTGGAAAACACCTAGGCTGTCGTCACTGGGCAGTCAGGGGATTGCAGTGCGGACTAAGTGGCAGTCGGGCAGTGCGGTGGGCAACGCCGCGCCGGGACGCCGAACGGGAAACCGCCCGATCGGCAACGAGGGGTGCGCCCCGGGGAAATCCAGCCCGTACCTAAGCCGTAAGATTTACCCTGACTGCTGCCGCCGTTTAGTTTTTACGTGACAGCGGAATGTGCGCCGTCCCGCCCGCTGGGCGGGGCGGCGGTTTTTATGCTGAGTTGCACGATTATATTTGAAAAGAAAGGAATGGACCGATGAAGATCAGAGAGAGAAGTATGGCGCTTTTGCTGGCGCTGATGATGGTGCTGGGTCTGACGGCCTGCGGGAAGAAGGCGGTGGAAGCGGAGCCCTACAACGGCATCGTCTACGTGGGGGAGGACCTGCCGCTGGACGCGGAGCT
>JAAZZJ010000137.1 GCA_014237695.1 Oscillospiraceae bacterium
CCGGTCAAACCGGTGGAACATCGGGAATGCAAGGTTGCCATCGTCTTCACGGGCAAAGTAAAATTCCGGCATCCCGCCGAAGGCATCCACCATCTCCTCCATGGTCCACCCGGTCCGGTTTCCCGCCACAGCCGCGCTGGTCACGGCGGTCTTGATCTGGAAGCCGCTGCATACCTGAGGCAGCTTGCCGTCTACCTCCAGACACTCCAGTACGTGTTCCATCAGACCGTCCCGGCTGATCTCCGGGTCACTGTCGATCCAGGGCCACAGGTCTTCCAGCGCCCCCTGCCGGGCCAGCCTGTCCAGCGGGACGGTTTCGTCCAGTATGTCGGGACAGCGCCCTGTGGCAATTTCCGCGTACAGCCGGGACAGGGCGTTCTGGTAGACCGGTGTGTTTTTATCGCCGCTCCAACGCAGAACTTCCTCGGAGTAATCCCGATACTCAATGTAATACTCCTTATTGGCGGCGTTGAATTTTTGAATCTTGTCCTTGATGATGTAGTTGATGCCGATGGTTCCGTATACCAGCCGCACCCTCGGGGGCCTCCTCCGTAGGCAGGAGCCCTGCCCCCGTTCCGTCCAGGAACACGGCCGTCAGAAAGGCTGCTGCCATACGTTTTATCATGACATGCTCTCCTCTCAAATGTTTTTATGGATATGCGGATGCACGTGGCTTTGGACCGGCTCCGCCGTCTTCTCCGGAGGCCCTGCTTTCTGCGGGATATGCCGCGCTGATTTCCGCAGGAGAAGTGAAAGGGCGGTTGACGGCGGCGGCGGGAGCTGTTAAAATAGGGGTATCTCACATACAATAAGGAGGCGTCGGGCCATGCAGAGCGGAACCATCCGTCTGGATCTTCACGGAATGAACTGTACCCAGGCCCAGGCGGCCATTGACGCGGCCCTGCGCCGGGCAGGCGGTTCGGTCTACCGGCTGGAGGTGGTCCACGGCTACCACGGCGGCACCCAGCTGCGGGACATGATCCGCCGGGTGTATGCCAGGCATCCCTGGGTGAAACGCCTGGAGGTCGGATTGAACCAGGGCGCCACGGAGCTGGTGCTGCGGGAATATGTTTGAGCGGCAGGAAGGAGAAACGGCTGTGAGCAGACAGGAAGCTACCGAGCAATATATCAGAGCCCTGAAGCTGGGCCAGAAAAATTATAAGGAGTGCATCGTCCAGGGGCGGTATCCCTATCCTCAGGTGCTGGATGAGATCCTGGACGAGCATATGGTGACGGGCCGTGTGGACATGGGAGTCATTGAGGTGCCCACCGAGCAGATCGTGGGCACCAAGTCCGCCGGGCGGCGCAGCGCCTTCGCGTCCGATTTCATGCCTCTGCTGGACTTGGACACAGAGTTTGCTCAGAAGTGGATGTCCCTGTGCGCGGCCCATCTGGGGGACGAGGGCATCCGGGACCCCATCCGGTGCTATGAGTACATGGGCCGCTTTTACGTCCAGGAGGGGAACAAGCGGGTCAGCGTCCTCAAGAGCTACGGCGCGCCCACCATCCCCGGCTATGTGATCCGGGTGGTTCCCGCCTGGTCCGACGATCCGGCCATTCGGGCCTACTATGACTTCATGGCCTCCTACCGGATGACGGGGCTGTACCGGGTGCATTTCAGCCGTCCGGGCAGCTTCGCCAAGCTCCAGGCGGCCCTGGGCTTCGAGCCGGATCACGTCTGGACGGCGGACGAGCGCCAGCATTTCGTGGCGGGACTCACCTATTTCCGGGACGCCCTGCGCAAGCAGAGTCCCGAGGAGCTGCCGGTGACTCCGACGGACGCCCTGCTGGTGTGGCTGCGGGTGTACGCCTTTGAGCAGCTGTGGAGCTTCAGCGCCGCAGAGCTGAATAAGTCGGTGGCGGCGGTATGGCCGGATATCAAGCTCTTTGCCGCCGACAAGCCCATCTCCGTCAGTACCGAGACCGAGGAGCAGAAGGCAGAGGAGGTCCCTGCGCCCAATCTCTTCGGCCGCCTGCTCCACGCGGTGTTCCCTGACCACCTGAACGTGGCTTTCGTCAATGAGTACACCCCCGAGGAGAGCGACTGGGTCCATGCCCACGATCTTGGCAGGCAGTACCTGGAGGCGATGATGGGGGATAAGGTGACTGTCCAGGTATACAGCGGCGTCCAATCCGGCGAAATGGCTGAGAAGGCCATGCAGGAGGCTGCCGGGAGCGGCGTCCAGGTGATTTTTGCCACTACGCCGACGCTCATCAGCGCCTGCCGGAAGCTGGCGGCCAAGTATCCCGGCATCCGCATTCTCAACTGCTCCGCCTCCATGCCCTATGCCGGTGTGCGGACCTATTACAGCCGGATTTATGAGGGGAAATTCATCACCGGCGCCATTGCCGGTGCCATGAGCCGGGACGGGGAAATCGGGTACGTGGCCTCCAACCCCATTTTCGGCGTACCCGCCAGCATCAACGCCTTTGCCCTGGGGGCCCGGCTGACCAATCCGCGGGCCCGGATCAGACTGAAATGGTTCTGCGTGGAGGAGGATGCCATGAGAGCCCTGGCGTCCCAGGGGGTAGAGGTCATTTCCAACCGGGATATTCCTTCTCCGGACCGGATCGGAGAGCCATGGGGCCTGTGCCAGGCGGAGCCGGACGGCACGCTGCACTCTCTGGCCTCCCCGTATTGGCACTGGGGCAACTTCTATGTCAAGCTGGTGCGCAGCATCTTCAGCGGCGGCTGGGACGAGCTGAACGTCCAGGAGGAGGAGCGGGCAGTAAACTATTGGTGGGGCATGAGCAGCCGGACGGTGGATGTGCTGCTCAGTCCGGATCTGCCTGCCGGGGTGGCGCAGCTGGTCCAGATACTCCGCAAGGGAATTATTGACGGGTCCATTGAACCATTCCGCCGCCCCATCCGCTCCCAGGACGGTCAGGTGCGCAATGACGGAGAGAAGTGGTTCTCCCCTGAAGAGATCCTCCATATGGACTGGCTGTGCGAGGGCGTGGAGGGGAGCATTCCCGCCTACGACCAGCTGCTGCCCGTATCCCGCACGCTCGTCCGGCTGCAGGGGGTGTACCGGGATCAGATCCCGCCGGAGAAAGAAGGCACGATGCTGTGAAGATCCTTCTTGTCTCTGATAAAGAGAGTCCCTACTACTGGGACTACTACCAACCGGGGCGGCTGTCGGACATCGACCTCATTATTGCCTGCGGTGATTTGAAGTCCCAGTATCTGTCCTTTTTGGTCACCATGGGCCGGGCCCGGGTGCTGTATGTCCACGGCAACCATGACCAGACCTATGAGCGCTGCCCCCCGGAGGGGTGCGAGTGCATCGAGGATAAGATTGTGACGGTGAACGGCCTGCGCATTCTGGGACTTGGGGGCTGTCCGGTTTACAGCGGCGGGCCCCACCAGTACACGGAGAGCCAGATGATCCACCGGATCCGGAAGCTTTGGTTTCGCCTCTGGCGGGCCAAGGGGGTGGACATCGTGGTTACCCATTCTCCCGCCCAGGGCTACGGGGACGGGGAGGACTATGCTCACCGGGGGTTTGAATGCTTTCTTCCTTTTCTGGATAAATATAAACCGCGGTATTTGATCCACGGGCATGTGCATCTCAATTATGGGGCGGACAGGCCCCGGATGCTCCAGCGGGGAGAGACGACGATCATCAACGCCTACGAGCGGTATATTCTTGAAATTCCGGATAAGGTGTAAGAACCTGTATTCATCATCGGGGAATGCCGGAAGGGCGGGGATTCTTCTCGTCAGACAAGGAGATTTTCCCGTGAAGCGCCGCTTTTAGCGCTAAGCCCGCCGCAGGCGGGCCCACGGGCGGGGCATGAATGAGGCGATCCGGGCAGAACCGGAACCGCTCACAAGGCGGGCAAAGGAGGAAACCGCCGCAGAGAATCCTGCGGCGGTTCTTTTTTAGATACCGTGCTGATAGTTATAGGCTCCGCACAGGGCGTTGGCGTTTTTGATGATAATATGCATTGCGACAAAGGGACCAATGCCGCAGGCCAGTAAGCCGACCAGATACCACAGCAGTACGGTGGTGCCGTTCTCCTGGAAATTCAGCCCATACCGGGGAGCGTTCTCCGCCAGACGGTTGCCCAGGGAATAGTACCAATATATTCCGTAGAAGCCGCAGGTAATCATACTCAGCAGAATCAGCTTGATGAGACCGGCGGTGGATTTGCCGTCCCCGGCGCAGACCGCGTTGACATCCCGGGCCAGGGCATAGATGAAGTACCAGCCGTAAATACCGCAGGTAATGAAGGTTAACAGAATGTAGGCAATCAGGCTCCGGTCCGCTTTCGGCCGGAAGGGGGCGTAGCCCTGGGGCGGCGGGGGTGTCTGACCGTACTGGGGACCGCCGCCGGGACCGGGCTGCTGGTACTGGGGATTGCCGTACTGGTTGTACTGCGTATACTGCGCCTGCTGTTGGGCCGCGCTGCGGGCTGCGCGCTCCGCTTTGGCGTTCTGAGCAGCCTGAGAAGCCTGGGCGCCCACCTCGCCGGCAGTCTGCTGGAAGGAATGGAGGGCTTCCTGAACATCCAGCTTCAAGTCATCCGCAGTTTTGCCCATGAGCGGGAACTCACCCAGTACAAAGCGCTCGATGGCGTACACGCCGGCGACGGCCACCGCAACACCCAGGACAGCCAGAATAAAGCCGCCGAAATAGTGGCCAAAGCCGCCGGGATAAATCACCAGGCTGACGATTGTGGAGAGCAGGCGCACGGCCAAAAAGCCGGCGCCGCCAACAGCCAGACAGACCAGCAGGCCGTCAGAGGTCCGCTCGTTCCGCTTGAAGGCAATCAGCGCGCAGACAATGGCCATAGCTGCCAGCATGACGGCGGCCAGCGCGTTCAGACCCACGATCCGGATGGTACCGAACACACCTGCCCAGCCGATCTGGAAAATTCCGCTCAGCGCGCCAAACAGATACCGCACGGCCAAGCCGCCGCACACTGCCATGCAGACGGCGGCGAATACCGTCAGGACCATGGCGCTGCCGGAGGCAGGAGTTGTCTGCCCCGGGTAGGGGGCGCCCTGCTCCTGTGCCGCGCCGCAGGAATTACAGAAGGCGGCTCCCGGCGCGAGATCCGCGCCGCATTTCCAACATTTCATTTTTGATTATTTCTCCCTTCATTTCGTGTAGCGGCGATCAAAGCAATGATTATTGCCGTTTCGCCGCTGATTGGTGCCGGCATTTCCGGCTTGGACGGAAGCGTATCCGCAATGCAGACCTTGATAATATGTCCTGCGTACCGCTCAAGACCGTCCTTACTGAGAATCTGCGTTTACAGGCGCTGAACGCTGTCTGGCCTGGCCTTTTTACCGCCCTGCCGTTCTCTGCTGAGGATGGAAAAGGTCCCGTGTCTGGTGCGGCGGGCCGGATATGTGCGTTGCCGGCACGATCATATGCCTGTACTCGTTGTATGCCTGGGCCTGCTGGGATTCGCAATTCTTGACCGGGTACATGTTTCATCTCCTTTCTTCCTGCGAAGGGCCGGCGGCCCGGGTAGATTGTAATATGGAATTGAGCATCATATGACGTGGACAACACAAAAGTAAAGAGCATCATAGGATCATCGCTGGGATGCGGAATGACGCTTTGTGCCTGGAGCCGGACGGGAGTGGGGGACAAGGTGTTTCCGTTTATGATCCGGAGGCCAGGATGCCGGAAAGCAGACGGCCGATCAGTCCCCGGGAGGGCTGAAAGACAACTACCGGATCCTTCAGATACAGGAGGCGGACAAGATACACCAATAAAAACAGCGTACACACGATGCCCATACTCCAGCAGAAAACACGCCGGGGAATCCGGCGCTGAAAGAACAGCAGTGCTGCCACAGGGGCCGGCAGCCAGAACAGGGGATGATAGGCAATGGCCCCCGCCAGGTTCCCTCCCAGCAGGGACAGCCACGCACGGCTCATGCCGCAGCCTGCACAGGAAATCCCCGTGAGATACAAGATGGGACAGGTTACGCCCAGAGATTCGATTACGATGTAAAAGAGGACAATTGCCGCCAGGGGGCGCAGGTCTTTGGTTTGCATGGAATGGTCCACCCTCCTGTCCGGGCTCACGCCCTATGGCGGGAATTATTTTCTTTATGTTACCATGTTTCATGGGGTTTTGCAAGGAGAAATTCGGCTTTTTTCGCGGTGAACGGAGGTGTGGAGTCCGCAGGCGCCGTTTGCTGAAAATGAGAAAAATTCATAAACTCTTAAAGAACCAATAAAATTTCCCTGGTAAAATACAGAATCTCAGAGGCTTTGCCGCCGTCTGTGAAATGCCGGAGCGCCAGCGGTGGACAAGCATGGAAATCTGTGGTATACTATAACAATCGTCAGAATTTCCGGCAAAGGTTCAGGGCTCCCAATGGCATGTGGCTTTGCTGCCGCCTTTGGCGGGCGCCGGTCCGCCGGCACCCCGCCTTGCCCTGTGCCGTTTGCCCGCTCTTCCTTTTTGCTGCGGATTCTGAAGACTGCTATACACTTCACCATATGACATGGATGGGAAAGGAGGCGCCTATGCGAATTGACGTGCTGGGCGTTGGCTTTGACAATATGACGGTAGAGCAGGCGGTGGCCGAGGGCGTGCGCCTGCTGAATACTCCGGGAGCCCACTACGCGGTGACTCCCAACCCCGAGATCGTGGAGGTCTGCCGGGAGGACGGGGACGCACGGGAGGCTGTCAACGGCGCGGACCTGGTGCTGGCCGATGGCATCGGCATCGTTTACGGCGCAAAGATGCTGGGGACGCCCTTGAAGGGCCGTGTCACCGGCATCGGCTTTGCCCAGGAGCTGATGTCGCGGATGGCGGAGAATGGCAAGCGGCTGTTTTTGCTGGGCGCAAAGCCCGGCGTAGCGGAAAAGGCGGCGGAAAATCTCCGGC
>JAAZZJ010000138.1 GCA_014237695.1 Oscillospiraceae bacterium
GCGTTGTATTTTTTTGCCGGGCGTCAGCCCGCCTGCAAAAATCCGCCTTGATTGGTGAAAAAATCTCTCGCCTTTGGGCATTCCGCCATTTATCAAACAAGGCCTAATCCGGCCTTTGAAAAAATGCTCTGCGCCCCGAAAGGGGGCGGAGGACGCGCCGCCGGGGGCCGGAGGGGACCGGGGACGCCCCGCTGAATAGTATGGGAAGGAGGAAGCAGCCCCGCGCGCCTCCGCAGGCGGGAGCCGCTCCGGCCCATGGCTTCAGGCTATGGTTTCGGGCGTGAGCCTCTTGACTTTCCCACTGCGGATATGTAAAATAATAGACGTAAGATTTTACCCGTTTGCAGCCGCCTGCTGCTCTTCCAGATTACCTGTGAAAGGAAGCTGTTTCCGATGACCGCCAATTTATCCCGCCGTCTGACGGCGCTGCTGATTGCGGCAGTATTGCTGCTGCCCGCCTGCGCTTCCGCAGGGACCCCGGAGGCCGGAGCGAGGACCGGAGCCCTGACCTGGACTACCTGGAACGGGTACGAGGAATTCCTGAAGCTCCTGGAGGGGACGTACCCGGACATCGCCCTGGAGTATCTCCCCTATTCCGGGGGGAACCGCACCGGCTACAGCTGGATTCAGATGCGGAACGACGATATTGCAGACATTTTTATCACCTCTCAGATCCTGGACGAGACGCTGGCAGAGGAGCGGCTGATCGACCTGTCCGCGTATTCCTTCATCAACGGCTTTTCCACCTCCGTTCTGGATCAGGTCTCCGTCAACGGCGGCGTCTATCTCCTGCCCGTCAACTACGCCATGTACGGCATCTTTTACAACAAGACGCTGATGGACGAGTACGGCTGGGAGGTCCCCGGCAGCTTTGAGGAGCTGGAAGCGCTGTGCGGGGAGATCACGGAGGCCGGCCTCCTGCCCGGCGTACTGGGCACCCAGCTTACGGGGAACACCTTTTCCGCGGTGTTCAACCTGGCCAAGACCGGCTGGCTCACCACGCCCGAGGGCGCGGCGTGGGAGCGGGATTTTCTGGCGGGCAGCGCTTCCGCCGCCGGCATGTGGGAGGAGACCATGGCGTATATCCAGCGCCTGATCGACGCCGGTATGTTCCACACCGACCCGAAGGACAGAAATAACCCCGACATGCTCCTGGACTACCTGGGGAACCGGAAGGCCGTGTTCTTTACAGGAGTCATGACGGTCAACATCACCGAAATCCCGGAGACCGGCGACAAGCTGGGACTCATGCCCTATATCGGGGAGGACGGCAGCAAAAACATCTATATGTACAACCCCACCAGCTATATCGGCCTCAGCCGCCGCCTCTCCCAGCCGGGGAACGAGGAAGAGCTGGAAAAGGCGGTCCGCCTGCTGTCCCTGCTGTTCTCCGAGGAGGGGCAGGCCGCCTTTATCACCGATCAGACGCCCTGCGTCCTGAGTATGCAGAACGGAGCCGGCCTCCCGGAGGATTCCATGATTTACGACGCCCAGCAGGCCATGAGGGGGGGACGGGCCTTTCCCATGACCTACGCCGGCTGGGAGAGGGTTCTGGCGGACATGGGGCAGGCATACAAGGAGTGGTTCCGGGGGGAAAACGGTATGGACGGCCCCGGCTGCATCGCCCGGATGGACGCGCTCCAGCAGCACGCCCTGGAGCAGTCGGAGCAGCTCTACTTCTGTGAAAGCACCGCCTCCTTTACCCTGGAGGAAACCGGGGAGCTGGCCGGGAAGGCCCTGGGCAGCGCCGTGGGAGCGGACGCGGCGATGATTCCCGTCGGATCGTTTTACAAGGACGCGCTCAGCCTGCGGGCCTGTGTCACCGGCAAGCTCTACGCCGGAAAAATCAGCGTGGACGAGGTTTCCTCCATACTCCCCGCCTTTGACGGCGAGTATGCCGTCATGACCATGACCGGGGCCCAGGCCAAGGAGCTGGCCCGGGCGGGCTTTGACCCGGAGGGGGACGGGGAGCCGTTTCCCTATGTCCTGACGGTCCGGGGCGGCGGAGAGCCGGAGGACGGCGAGGTGTATCAGGTTGCCTTCCTGATGAAGGGCTATACCGAAGAGGCTGCCGGAGCCTATTCCGCCCAGGTGCGGGAGGGCTTTCTCCGGGACTTCCTGCGCAGCTACCTGGAGGAGCAGAAAACCGTATCCCCCGGGGGAAATCCCTGGGAATGAGGACGGACGGCGGGAGCTGAGAAAAAAGGAGCGTGGCGTATATGGGCAAAGGGCGGAGCTTTCTTCTGGCGCTGGCGGCGCTCCTCCTGCTGTCCGGCTGCGGCGGACATACCGCCGGACAGCGGGACGGGCGGGAGACGGTGACCGTGGCGCTGTGGAGCGACCAGCTGACGGCGGGCTACGGGCAGTATCTCCGGCAGGCGTTTCCGGAGGTGGATTTTGTGTTCTACACGGCCACCAATTCATCGGACTTCTACCGCTTCAAGGAGCGGCAGGGGGATCTGCCGGATATTCTGACCCTGCGGCGCTTTTCCCTGAACGATGTGGCGGACTGGAAGGATTCGCTGGCGGACCTGAGCGACTCCGGGCTGACCGCCGCCTTTCCCCAGTCCTACCTGCGCAGCTATACCTACAGTGACGGGACGGTGAACTGGCTCCCGGTCTGCGGGGAAATTGACAGCATCCTGGTCAACAAAACCCTCCTGGAGGAGAACGGCATCAGCGTCCCCCGCAGCTGCGAGGAATTCACCGAGGCCTGCTCCGTCCTGCGGCAGCGGGGAATCCGGCCCTTCCGCTCCAATTTCGCGGCGGACTATACCTGCATGGAGATTCTGCAGGGGCTCTCTGCGTCCCGCCTGTCCTCCCAGGAGGGGCGCGAGTGGCGCCAGCTCTATGAGAGCGGCCGGACGGACCGCCTCAGCGAGGAGGTCTGGCTCCCGGTCTTCCAGAGGATGCGGGACTTCATCGACGATACGGGGCTGGACGCCTCCGCCCTGGAGGGGGACACCGCCGCAATATTCGCGGAGTACAGAAACGGGGAGACCGCCATGATCCGGGCCACCTGCGGCGAGGCCGGTTTCTACGGCGTTGAGGAGGACTCCATGATGATGCCCTATTACGGGGACAGCCTGGAGGACAGCTGGTATCTGAGCTATCCGGCGTTTCAGGTGGCCGCCAGCGCCCGGGCGGAGGAAAGCCCAGAGCGGGAAAAGCTGATTTTCGACATCATGGCGGCCATGCTGAGCAGCGAGGGCATGGGGCATATTGCCGAGGGGAAGGACATGATCGCGTACAGCAAGGGCGCGGAGCCGGACCTCTCCCCTCTGCTGGAGGAGATGCGCCCCCTGCTGGAGGAAAACCGGCTCTACATCCGCCTGGCCTCCTCGGAGATGTTTTCCGTCTCCAGGGAGGTGGTCCAGGGGATGCTCTCCGGGAAATATCCCGACGCCCGCTCTGCCTTTGACGCCTTCAACGCCGCCATGGGCGCCGGGGACCCGCCCTCTCCCGCGGCGGCCCGCATCGAAACCGGGTACGCCTACGCCTTCCGCCCGGAGAGCGGAAGCCCCGCGGCGTCGGCCGTGATGAACACCCTGCGGGAGGAGCTGGGCACGGAGCTGCTGGTGGGCCAGTCGGTGAACGTGGCCGGGAATATCGCCGCCGGGGAGTACACCCGGGAGGAGCTGGAGTTTCTGACCATGGGGGAGTCTGTGGACATCCTGCTGTGCGATATGTCGGGGCAGCAGATGTATGACTACCTGTCCGGCGTGCTGGCTGCCTCCGGCAGGCGGGGCTCGGTCATCAACGACTCCTCTCTGTACGTCTCCAGCGGCTTTGCCATGAAAATCCGCAGGACGGCGTCGGGGTACGCCCTGGAGAAGCTGTACGCCGGAGACGGGGAGCTGGACCGGAAGCGGACCTACTCCGTGGCCGTGCTGGGCAACGGGACCGTCCACGGGGACCTTCTGGCCGCGGCGGGCGTCACGGATTACCGGCCGTCCGGGGCCGTGTACAAGCAGCTGATCGCGGAGCGCCTGGCGTCGGGCGGGCAGCTGGCCGGACCTGAGGACTATATCACACTTTACTGACCGAAGGCATGAAGCCCAATGAGAGGGGATAGGGACGCATATGGAACCTGAGAGGAAACGCAGCCACACCGCGCTGACGGCGGGGATGGCGTCCTGTCTGCTGCTGTTTACGCTGGCGGGCGGCTTGTATTTTACCCGTTACCTGCAAAACCGGATTTTCGAGGAGCGGACCACCCAGCTCAATGAGATTACCGCTCAGGTGCAGGTGAACCTGAGCAACGCGCTGGACGCCCACTGGAATTATCTGACCGCCGCGGTGAACCTGCTGGAGTCCGGGGCTCCGGAGACGGAGGAGGATGCGGTCTCCTGCATCGCCGTGCTGGAGGGGCTTTTGGGCATGGAGGAGTACAGCTCCAAGCTGATGCTGCTGGACAGCCGGGGGAACTGCTACGACGCGGAGGGACAGCACGGCGTCTGGGCGGACATCGGCCAGCTCTCCGGCGGGGAGGAGCGCTACACCTTCATTGCCGACTCCTACGTCCACCAGGGCAGCTACTGGACCTTTGTGCAGAAGCTGGAGGAGCCGCTTCAGGCGGGGGACGTCAGCTTTACCCACGCCGTCCTGCTCAAGGATGTGTATACCCTCAGCGAGTATTACGACAGCGCGGCCTACGGAAACCGGAGCGAGACCTATATCCTGAAAAGCAACGGCACCCGGATGCACGACGGCATCACCCAGGGCGGCACCATCCAGGCCTATAACGTCCTCAAGGTCCTGGAGGAGATGGAGGGACAGAAAATCCCGGATATCCGCGCCGAGCTGGCCCGGCTGGGCACGATCAGCACCAATTTCCAATACAACGGCACCGAATATTACTACTGCCTCACGTCCCTGGAGGAGTATGATACCCTGCTGCTGTTTCTCATCCCCGCGTCCTTTGTGGCCTCGGGAACCGTGCGCATGGTGGGGACGGTCATCCGCACCCTGCTGGCGCTGTCGGTGGTGCTGGTGGTGCTGCTGGTGCTGGCCGCCGTCTCCGCCACCCGGCAGAGGAACGCCTCGCGTCTGTACCGCCAGGAGCAGGAGAACATGCGCAGGCTGGAGGAGATGAATCAGCAGCTGGAGGCGTCCAACGCCATGCTGGCCCAGTCCCAGAAGGCGGCGGAGCAGGCCTTCCGGATCGCCGAGGAGGCCAACCGGGCCAAAAGCTCCTTCCTCTCCAACATGAGCCACGATATCCGCACGCCGATGAACGCCATCGTGGGGTTTTCCGCCCTGCTGGCGAGAGACGCGGACAACCCGGAAAAGGTGCGGGAGTACACCCGGAAAATCACCTCCTCCAGCCAGCACCTGCTGGGGCTCATCAACGACATCCTGGACATCAGCAAGATCGAGGCGGGCAAAACCACCCTGAACCTGTCGGATGAGAGCATAGTGGACCTCATCGAGGGGATTGATGCCATCATCCGCCCCCAGATGAAGGCCAAGAGGCACGTCTTTGACGTCTACAGCCAGGATATCCGCCACGAGCAGGTGGTGATGGATAAGCTCCGCCTGAACCAGATTCTCCTGAACCTGCTGTCCAACGCGGTGAAGTATACCCCGGAGGGCGGCCACGTTGTCCTGACGGTTCAGGAGCTGCCCCAGCACGCCAAGCAGCTGGCCCACTACCGGTTTGTCGTCTCGGACAACGGGTATGGCATGAGCGAGTCCTACCAGAAGAGCATCTTCCAGGCCTTTACCCGGGAGGAGGACAGCGTAACCAACAAAATCCAGGGGACCGGCCTGGGGATGGCCATTACCAAGAACCTGCTGGACCTGATGGGCGGAAGCATCGCGGTGGACAGCAGGAAGGGCCGGGGCTCCACCTTTACGGTGGAGCTGGAGCTGCCCATCAGCGGGCAGGCCATTGACCAGAGCTTCTGGCAGAAAAACGGCGTGACCCGGATTCTGGCGGTGGACGACGAGGAGGCCGTCTGTCAGAGCATCCGGATGGCCATGGAGGGCACCGGCGTCGCCGTGGACTGCGCCCCGGATGGCCGGACGGCGCTGGACATGGTCCTGCGGTCCCGGCAGGAGGGGCGGCTCTATCACATTGCCGTTCTGGACTGGAAGATGCCGGGCATGGACGGGGTGGAGACCGCCAGGGAAATCCGGCGGACGGTGGGGGCAGACGCGCCCCTCATCATTCTCTCCGGCTGCGACTGGCCGGAAATTGAGGAGGAGGCCCGGGAAGCGGGCGTGGACGCGTTCCTCTCCAAGCCCTTTTTCCTCACCAGCTTCCGGCAGAAGGTGGACTCCGTCCTCCACCGGGAGGCGGCCGCCCCGGAGGAGGAGGGCGGGACGGAGAGCGTCCTGCGGGGGATGCACATCCTTGTGGCGGAGGACAACGAGATCAACGCGGAGATTTTGCAGGAGCTGCTGGACATGGCGGGGGCGACCTGCGATATCTGCGAAAACGGCCGGATGGCCGCCGATGCCTTTGCCGCCTCCGCTCCCGGTCAGTACCAGATCATACTTATGGACGTGCAGATGCCGGTGATGAACGGCTACGAGGCCACCAGGGCCATCCGGGAGCTGGGGCATCCGCTGGCCCGGACCATCCCCATCATCGCCATGACCGCCAACGCCTTTGCGGAGGACATCCGGGACGCGCTGGAGGCGGGCATGGACGCCCATGTGGCCAAGCCCATCGACATGGCGGTGCTGGAGCAGACCGTCAGGGCGGTGATGAGCGTGCGGAGCGAGGACGTGCCGGAGCAGGTGCAGGAATGTCATTGAGCCGTCATGGTTCATCACCGGATACGGCACACGGAAGTCGACTATATTAAGTAGA
>JAAZZJ010000139.1 GCA_014237695.1 Oscillospiraceae bacterium
CGGAACATGCTGGTGACCCGGTTCAATACGCCGAACTGGTTGCGCACCAGCACGGCCACGGTATAGCGTTTCTCCATGTCAGTCACCCACCTTTGTAATCATGTCGTCCATGCTCCCGCCGGGGGGCAGCATGGGCAGGACGAACTCATCCTCCCCGATGAGGCAGTCAATGAGGTACGGCCCCTCATATCCGAAGGCCCGCCCAAGCGCCTCGTCCAGTCCCTCCAGCGTATCCACCCGCTCGCCCCTGGCCCCGAAGGCCTCCGCCAGCTTCACAAAGTCCGTCTGCCGCTCCAGAATGGTGTTGGAGTAGTGCTTGTCAAAGAACAGCGTCTGCCACTGCCGCACCATGCCCAGCACGCCGTTGTTGAGCAGGAGGATCACCAGGGGCACCCGGTTCGTCACGGCGGTAGCCAGCTCGTTGAGGTTCATGCCGAAGCTGCCGTCCCCGGTAACCAGCACGGCGTGTTCACCGGTAGCCATCTGGGCCCCCATGGCCGCGCCCATGCCGAAGCCCATGGTGCCCAGTCCGCCGCTGGAGATGAACCGCCGGGGCTTCCGGAAGGACAGTGTCTGGGCGGCCCACATCTGATGCTGTCCCACATCGGTGGCAACCGGAGTATCCTCCGTCAGATGCCTGTCCAGGGTCAGCAGGGCGTTCCGGGGGGTGAGGCCCGTCCGGACGTCCCGGCCTTCGGCCTCCGTGCTTTGGAAGCCCTCCACAGTGCCCCGCCACTCCGGATGCTCCGCCGGAGAGACCAGCTTCACCAGCCTTTGCAGGGTCAGCTTCACGTCGCCCCGCATCCCGCACACCGCCGCCACGTTCTTGGACAGCTCCGAGCCGTCCACATCGATCTGCACCAGCTTCGCCCCCCTGGCGAACTTGGTCCGGTCGCCGGTGACCCGGTCGTTGAACCGCGTCCCCAGGGCGATGATGCAGTCAGACCGGTGCATGGCGGTGGAGCAGGCGTAGTGCCCGTGCATCCCCTGCATCCCCAGAAACCGGGGATGGTCCGTGGGGATGCCGGATACGCCCATGAGGGAGCAGCCGATGGGCGCATCGATCTTCTCCGCCAGCGCCAGCAGCTCCTCCTGAGCCCCGCTGGCGATAAGCCCGCCGCCGAAATAGATAAATGGCCGGTGGGCGGCGTTGATGCACTCCGCCGCCTCCCTGACGCGCTCCTCCTTGGCAGCGTGAGGCGGGTCGGGGGTCACAGGCGGCTGGGGCTCGTAGTCGTACATGGCGATCTGGATATCCTTGGGCACGTCCACCAGCACCGGGCCGGGACGGCCGGAGACCGCCAGCCGGAAGGCCTCCCGGATGGTGTCCGCCAGATCCTCGATCTCGCCCACGAAGTAGTTGTGCTTGGTGATGGGCAGGGTAATGCCGGTGATGTCGATCTCCTGGAAGGAGTCGGTGCCGATCTGGTTGTTGGGAACGTTGCCGGTGATGGCCACCATGGGGATGGAATCCAGAAAAGCAGTGGCGATGCCGGTGACCAGATTGGTGGCTCCGGGACCGGAGGTAGCGATGACCACTCCGGGTTTCCCGGTGGCCCTGGCCCAGCCGTCGGCGGCGTGGGCGGCTCCCTGCTCGTGGGCGGTGAGTACGTGCTGGAGTTCGTCCCGGTATTTATACAGGGAATCATAGATATGGATCACCTGCCCGCCGGGATAGCCGAAGACGGTGGTGATGCCCTGCTCCAGCAGAGTCCGGACCACAATGTCCGCGCCGGTCAATTTCATGTTTCATCATCCTTTCTCGGGGTAAAAAATAAGACCCCGCCTCTTTTCCTACAAAGAGACAGGATCATCGTTTCTAATGATCTTGCGGTACCACTCTTCTTGCCGCCGATGGCGGCCTCTCAGCGTGACTGACATCACTCCCCAGGGTAACGGTTGGGTACCGTCCGTCCTACTGAGGGCGCTTGCCCTGTTCAGACCGGCCGCTCCGGGGCGACTGACGCGAAACATCCCTCCACCGGCTCGCACCAGCCGCCGGCTCTCTGAAGAGGGAGCAGATTTGCTTTTTCCCCATCGCTGCGTTTGTTATTGCATCTTCATTATAACATGGATTCGGTATTTGTCAAGGAGGAATAAACCGGAAGGAGTGTCCAATCACGCAGTTAAAGGAAGTCAAAAAGAGAAAAGGGGACAGAAGTGCCGGGGTGTCTGGAACGATAGCGGTGCTTTTGAAACCCGAAGCGGTTATAGGCCCGTACGAAAACAGCTAAGACAGCCTGAAGATTTTCCAGCTTTCGCGGAAAACACCTCTGCAGCGTGCCAGAGGGGATATAATTGCACAGATCAGCACTGACACCTTCCACAGTGAAGGTGTCAGTGCTGTTGTGAATATTGAAAATATGCTTCCCGGAAAGGCGATATCCAGATATCCAGAGTACCCATCTGTACAATACCGTTCCGCATCAGGGGCTGCGCCCTGCTTTCATCTGGTTTTCTATCTTTCCACATTTCGGACATTTCTTCCATGCCTCTATCGTTTGTTGTCTCATATTTCCTTATCATAATATCTTTAGTTTGGATACTCCCCAATGCCATGCCTACACTTCCTCATAAATAAAATATATTTTCCAATTTATAAACAAAACCGCCGCTGCGTGTGGTATAATGCTCCCATGAGGCATATACGGCGTTATCGAGATGGGAAGAAGAGAGCCTGTCTTACCGGGAACCTGTCGCTACAGGCCTTGAAGGCCGTCTGGGCGGATCCTTTACCGTCCAGACGCGTTAAAAATCTTGACATATGTCCGGTATTCCTGAAACTTTTTGCCTTGCAGGGCGGCAAACACCCTCGCTTATCCGGCATCCCCCGCCTATGAATACAGTCTCTGAGAACGGGTGGGAAAGGCCAGCTGGAAGACGCCGCACCAACACCAATGGGAGGACATGTATATGAGTAACTGCGCAGTTTATCCGTTCCTGTTTGACCAGCTTAAAATCGGGTACCAGGACGACGCGGTCACCCTTCTGATGCGGACAAGTGAGCCCGCCTGTGACAAGGGACGGACGGCGTTGACGGACCTGGTGTTCCGGCAGGTCAATGAGTACCTGGCAGGCCAGCGGCGGACGTTTGATTTTCCGTACGTTCTCCGGGGAACCGAATTTCAGCAGAGGGTGTGGCGGGTGCTGTGCGATATCCCCTATGGGGAGACTCGCACGTATGGGGAGGTGGCCGCCGCCGTTGGAAATCCCAAAGCCTGCCGGGCTGTGGGGATGGCCAACCGCCATAATCCCATTCTGATTGCCATTCCCTGCCATCGGGTCATCGGCAGAAGCGGGAAGCTGGTGGGGTACGCCAGCGGGCTGGACATGAAGAAAGCGCTGCTTCAGCTGGAGAAAGGCGCCATGCGATAGGCGGAGCCGCCGCCGGGGCATCTTTACGCTCCGGCGGTCCGGCGCAGCCGCCTGCTGCCTGCAGCATCACATAAACGCGTAACTAATCAGCCCCAGCAGCATCGTTGCAATCAATATCCCGATAATTACGCGGGAAATGATCTTGACCCACTTCTGACTCATTGCTTCGCCTCCCCGCTTAAAATTTTTTTGATGGCTTTTTCCGCCTTGCTCCTGGGAAGCATCAGCTCATGTCCGCAGGTCTCGCAACGGAGCTTGATGTCCATTCCCAGCCGTCCTACGACCCACGTTTTTCCGCCGCAGGGGTGGGGCTTTTTCAGCTCCACCCGGTCGTTCAGTTTCAGATCCATCAAGAAATTATCCCTCCTGTTCACCGGTCAAGCACCACAGTGCATACACTGTCTTATATCAGGGGAAGCGCCGAATAAATCTGCGCGCCGATTTAATCAGTCCTTCCCTGGAAAAGCAAGGACGGTGCCATATATGCGCAGGAACAAATATCTGCCAGAGGGCGCAGGCCCTCTGTTTCCGGAAGATCAGCCCATCGGCGTCCTCCGGCGGGCCATGGAGGACCAGACGGTACTGGAGGGCGTCGCCATTCGCTGCGACGGGAAGCGGGACCTGACGGTCCGCTTCGGCGGCTGGGAGGGGACCATCCCCCGGCCGGAAGCGGTCCATCCCGCCATCAGCGGTGCGGAGCGAGACATCGCCGCTCTCTCCCGGGTGGGACGGCCCACCTGCTTCACCATCACCGGCCTGGCGGCGGACGGCGGGGGCAGGCCCCGTCTTACCCTCTCCCGCCGGGCGGCCCAGGAGCAGGCGATTGCCTGGCTGCTGGAGCATAGCGCTCCCGGCGCAGTTCTGCCCGCCAGAGTGACCCATCTGGAGAGCTTCGGTGCTTTTGTAGACCTGGGATGCGGCGTCACGTCCCTGATTCCACTGGAGAATCTCTCCGTCTCCAGGGTTTCCCACCCCTCGGACCGGCTCCGGGTGGGGCAGGATATTCTGGCGGAGGTGACGGACATCGACGCCCCCGCCTGCCGGTTCTACCTGACCCACAAGGAACTGCTGGGCACCTGGCTGGAAAACGCGGCGTCCTTTGCCCCCGGCGAGGCCGTTCCCGGTATCGTAAGGGGGGTGAAGGAATACGGCGTCTTTGTGGAGCTGACCCCCAACCTGTCTGGTCTGGCGGAGTGGCGGGGGGATGTCTCTCCCGGGGACCGCGTCTCTGTCTACATAAAGTCCATCCGGCCGGATACCCGGAAAATCAAGCTCCAGATCATTCAGAACCTAGGCCCTGTCCGGGAACCGGATGAGCTGCGGTACTTTATCACCGACGGGCCGGTGGAAGACTGGCGTTACTGACCGCTCTTGAGCTTCTCCCAGTAGGTCCTGGCGGCCTGCTCGGTCTTGTTGTCCCCGTACCGGTAATAGCTGGCCCCCGCCAGCTCGTCGGGGAGATACTGCTGCTTCACCCAATGGCCCGGGAAGTCGTGGGGGTAGAGGTAGCCCTGTTCCCGCTCCTGGCCGGTGGTGTCGGCGTGGACGTTCTGCAATTCTCTGGGGACGGACCCTGTCCGTCCCTTCTTCACGTCCGCCCAGGCCGCGCCGATGGCATTCACCACGCTGTTGGACTTGGGGGCGGTGGCCAGCAGCACCGCCGCCTGGGCCAGGGGCAGCTGTGCCTCCGGAAGCCCCAGCTGCATGGCTGTGTCCACGCAGGCCTTCACGATGGAAATGGCCTGGGGGTAGGCCATGCCCACGTCCTCGCTGGCAGAACACAGCAGGCGCCGGCAGGGGGTGATGAGGTCCCCCGCCTCCAAAAACCGGGCCAGGTAGTGCAGCGCCGCGTCCGGGTCGCTGCCCCGAAGGGACTTCATCAGCGCCGACGCCAGATCGTACATGGCGTCGCCCCCCCTGTCGTAGCGCATGGCGCTGCGCTGGGAGACCTGCTCTGCGTCCGCCACGGTCAGTACCAGCTCCCCGTCCTCCGCCGGGGCCGCCTCGTAGAGCAGCTCCACCGCGTTCATGGCCTTGCGCACGTCTCCGCCGCAGGCGTGGGCGATGTAGTCCGGCACGTCCTCCTCCCAGCTGAGGGGCAGGGGGCTCTCCGACCGCACCAGCGCCAGCGCCCGGTCCACGGCGGGACGCACGTCGGCGGCGGTAACGGGCTTGAACTCGAATACCGTGCTGCGGCTGAGAAGGGCGGCATAGACGTAAAAGTAGGGGTTTTCCGTGGTGGAGGCGATGAGGGTGATGGAGCCGTTCTCCATGAATTCCAGCAGGGACTGCTGCTGCTTTTTGTTGAAGTACTGGATCTCATCCAGATACAGCAGCACGCCGCCGGGAGCCATCAGCGTGCCCACGTCCCCGATGATGCCCTTCACGTCCTGGAGGGAGGCGGTGGTGGCGTTGAGCTTGTAGAGGGTCCGGTGGGTGCGCTTGGCGATGATGTTGGCGATGGTAGTCTTCCCGGTGCCCGAGGGGCCGTAGAAGACCATGTTGGCGTCGGTGCCCTTTTCGATGAACCGGCGCAGCAGGGCGTTCCCGCCCAGCAGATGCTTTTGTCCGACGACCTCGTCCAGACTCTGGGGCCGGATGCGGTCCGCTAAGGGATGCTCCATGGCGGTCACGCTCCTTTCGTCATGACGGGAATGGAGGGGCGCTTACAGTTCCAGCTCATACTTGTATTCCAGAAATTCCCTGTCGGTGCCCCGCTTTTTGACGGTCCTCGTCTCCGCGATCCGGAAGCCGAACTTCCGGGCGATGGCGTTGGAGCCGGGGTTCTCGCTGAATATGAGGATGGTGACCTTCTTCGCGCCCTGTTCTCTGGCCCAGCCAATCATGCCGCCCACCATCTCGGTGGCGTAGCCCTGCCGCCAGAAGTCCCTATGGACGCAGTAGGCGATGTCGTACACATCCCCCTCCGGAAGAAAGCTGCAGGTGCCGATCCGCGTCCCCGCGTCCTTGTCCACGGCGATGAGGTAACAGCATTCCCCGTCCTCGCCCAGCTTCTCGACCATCCGCAGGTACTCTTCGTCAATGGTCTCCATGGCCTCGTCCATCAGGTACTCCCCCATTTCCGGGTCGTTCCAGATGCTTAGAGCAAAGCGGGCGTCCTCCGGCGTAAAGCCCCGCAGGTACAGGCGCTCCGTCTCAATGCGTGGAATTTTCATCTTTCGTCCCTCCTAACCCTTGCCGCACTTCTCCGCGTCGATGGCCAGCACCACCATCAGGGCGCACAGGGCGTTGGACTGGTCCTCCACGTCGATGACGTAGGTGTCCGTCCAGTTGAACAGTTCCTTGCCGATGGCGGCCACCAACTCGATCTCGTGATGCACGTTCTTGGACTGGGGAGGGTGGGGAAAGTCATCACCGCTCGGCACCAGCGCATCCGCGGGTTTCTGGAAAAAGAAGGGGGGCTCGCGTTCGTCGTTG
>JAAZZJ010000013.1:0-8230 GCA_014237695.1 Oscillospiraceae bacterium
GCCGCCGATTTTCCCGTATTCGGCTGTGAGTTTCCCAACGGCAGAAAGCAGTTCATCATTGACCGGGGAAACGGTGATAACCGGGCGTATGCTTGACTTGATAAGGGCTTGCCGGATAAACTCGGCTTGGCTCATTTTGCAGAGGGTGACACGCTCGGAAAACTCGGCGTATTCTTCCTCGGTCAAGCGTGTCTTGATTACCCGGTGGCGGTGGGGCGTGTTGTATCTTTTCATGGCTTTCAGCTCCTTTCTTTTTATGGTTTGCCCTCTCACCAATAGGAGAAAAACAGGGGGCAAAGCGGAAGTGTTTTTTGAAAAATCCGAAAATATTTTTTCGGGGATTTTTCAAGCGGCGCAAGCCGCAAAAAGGCGGGCTTGGGGTGGCAACCCCAACAAGATTCCCATAGGACAAAATGAGCGATTAGCGAAATTTGGTACTGTGGTAGAATCTTGCTCTAAGAAAGTAGCGGCTTCCGCTGTGTGGGCTTCTGCTGATACCCTCGACGGAGAGGGCGGGGTTTCTGGCAACTTTGCGGCGGTATTTCGCTCTCAATATCTTTAGTGCCACAAGCGGGGATTTTGCCAAAGCAGCGGCGATATTTCTCCCTCTAATACTTCAAACCAGCAAAAAGCAAAATGAACGTTAATTTGCGGAAATTTCCCCTCATTCCTTACAAAACCACGCAAGCCGGAATAGGCGGGAATTTTCAGAAATTTCTTTCTATCCCCTTTGCACGGCATAATACCGACGATTTTTGAAAATGCCAAAAATGGGCGCAAAAAAACAGGAAACCTTTTCTTGATTTCCTGTCTTGGTGTGCCGTTTTATGTAGCGGCGGTTATTCAGTTTTTAGCTGGCTACAATTCTACAAACTGGAAGTTGTGCAAGGGATTTTTGAAAATGCGCAGAAAACTAGCAACAAAGCCAAACTTTGTTGTCCCCAATCAAACACACCATTGATTATAGCATTAGCAGGTAAAACGGTTGCAACCATAATTGAAATTCCCATAAACAAAAGCGGATTTATCAGCACCCATCTTTTCTTTCCCCATGTTCCTTTTATCGCAACACAAAATATAATAATTGATAAAATTATAAAACTTATTGCAGCCAAAAATGCAACACAGATGAATGTAGTAAAAAAGCGTTCACTAATCCGCTTAGCTAATACTATATTCTCTTCTGCTAGTTGATTATATAGCCACGCGGATATTGCGAATACACAATGGTATAATGTTCCTACAGAGACAAATACAATGGATGCTATAAAAAACATTTTATCATATTTACCGACTTTTTCTTTGAGTAAAACAGATATAGCGTAAAACCCGCAAAACATTAAAAGAAGTGCAATCACGCCCAATAATCCGCCTATAATGAACCTAATAGACGTAGCATTTGACCATTCTTCTGAAAATGCAGGAAAAAGATGAAAAATCCCCACTTTTTCCATAGGGTAAAAGCAACCCAATAACATATCTCCGCAGAAGCAAAGTACGCTTCCTGCGATTGCAATATAGAACAGCTTTTTTATTGTCATAGCGCCTCCGTTTTTTTAACAAAAATTCATGTTCATCGGATTACTCTGTTTTTTCTTCCTTTTGACTTTTCTTCCTTTGAACCAAAATGTGAAATTAACGTTCCATGCTGAACTTTGTCACTTTGTTAATTACTCCCACTTTATCTGTGCTTTATTATATATCCGTTTTCCCAAAAATGAAAGCGATTTCTTATACTTCCTGTTCATCAAAACGGAACTTGAATAATGCGGCAACAAGCCGGGATTTTATGTTGTCCTCCGTATCTCTGTTGATATGCCCGTTTTCAATGGCGGCAATTCGGATTCGCTTGCTGTAATGACGTAAAACCTCGTCCACGGCTTCCGGCTCTCCGCTGGTCGCCCGGACAATGGTTTCATACGGTATAAGGTTAGGATTCCCCATGTAAAAGCACCTCCATTTCCTCCTGCAACAACTGCAAGGCACTGTGGATATAATGCCATGCCGTACTCTTGCATTGCCCGTATAAATCCGCGATTTCCTGCTGTGTGTAATTCCCGAAAAAGTAAAGGTATATGATTTCCCTCTTTTTCTCTGGCAGAGATAACAGGGCGGCAGCAAGCTCCCCATTGGTGAGTATGATTGTCTGACCGCAGATTGTAACGGGGTATTGTTCGTAGGGTGATTTGAGAAATTCGTCTGATGTGCTTAGAGGGTAGAACTTTTCTTCTGTGAGGTATTCAAAGGATATTTCTTCTTGCCGCCGCCTGTTCCTGTCGCGCCATGCGTTGATAGCGGCATAGCGTATGACAACTTTGCAAAAGGCGTTGAAAGAATACATGATGTGTTCCCTGTATGCTTGTGTGCAAGCCATAACAAAATCCTCCTTTCTCCCACATGGGGCGGTGCTTGGTTTACAGTTACATTTTATAATTCAAGGGGTGGCGTTTTAGGCTGCTTCCCCATGATTATCTTCCGGCATACTTATAGCATTTTATTTTCAAGAAAATAGCCGACAAGCTGTGATTTCTCACAAGCCTGTCGGCTCTGCGTCTGTGCGTCTGGCTCTTTTATGATGTATTTGTTCTGCCTGATTAACAGGCATTTGTCAGATATGACAAATTGTAGCATAAATCGGGCTGGTTTTCAATCTGCCGCGCGTAATTTTGATAAAGTCCGCGTAATTCGGTATCTGGATGTAAATAAACGCCGCAAACTTTTTTCAAAGTCTGCGGCGTTCGCCGTGGCGCGGAATGCTTTTTATCCGTTCTTCTGCGCTCCCGGGATCTCGCTGAGATCGAAGGGCGTGGTCTGGTAGACGAAGTAGTTCAGCCAGTTGCTGTAGAGCAGGTTAGCGCAGGAGCGCCAGGTGACTCGGGGGGGACGGGTATCGTCGTCATTGGGGTAGTAGTTTTTGGGGATCTCGATGGGCTTGCCCTGGCTCCTGTCCCGGCGGTACTCCTGGTCCAGGGTGTCCGCGTCGTACTCGCTATGGCCGGTGATGAATATCTGGCGGCCGCTCTCGGTGGACAGGGCGTAGATTCCCGCCTCCGGAGAGGTGGCCAGGATCTTCAGCTGGGGCACCTTCTCGATGTCCTCCCGGCGGACGGTGGTATGGCGGGAGTGGGGCACCATGAACACGTCATCGCTGCCCCGGAAGAGCATGTTGCTGCGGCGCTCCACGATATGCGGAAATATGCCGAAGAGCTTCTTCTCCAGGGGGTATTTCTGCACGCCGTAGTGGTAGTACAGCCCCGCCTGAGCGCCCCAGCAGATGTGGAAGGTGGAGTGGACGTGGCTCTTGGACCACTCCATGATGCCGCACAGCTCTTCCCAATACTCCACCTCTTCAAAGGGCAGATGCTCCACCGGCGCGCCGGTGATGACCATGCCGTCGTAGTTGCTGGCCTTTATATCGTCAAAGTGACGGTAGAAAGCCAGCATATGCTCCTGGGGGGTGTTCTTGGGCACGTGGCCCTGGGGCGCGATCAGCTCCAGCTCCACCTGGAGGGGCGTGTTGCTCAGCAGGCGGCTGAGCTGGGTCTCGGTTGCGATTTTGGTGGGCATCAGGTTCAGCAGTAAGATCCGCAGGGGGCGGATGTCCTGCCCCATGGCACGCTGCTCCGTCATGACGAAGATGTTCTCACTCTTCAGGGTCCTGGCGGCGGGCAGTTCGTTTGGTATCCGAATGGGCATAATGTTTCTCCTTTGTCAGAGGGTCACGCGCAGCACGCGCTTGACGCGCCGGGTAGCGGCCAGCATGATAAGATAGAAAGCCGCAAGGTAAAGGGGGAATATCCCCATGTGAATCCACTGGCCCAACACTCCGCAGACTGCCGGGGCCACCATGATGCCCACATAGGACGCCGCCATCTGGGTCCCCATGACGGACTGGGAGGCCTCCTCCCCGAAATTTTTGGGGGTCAGGTAGTTGAAGTTGGGGAACAGGGGGCCGTTGCCCAGTCCCACCAGGAACAGGGCCGCCGCAGCGGCCTCCGGCGCGCCGGGCAGCAGCAGGACGGCCAGCGCCGCGCCCAGGACGATCTGGCCCAGGCGGATGATCTTCCAGCTGTCCAGCTTCGCCGCCAGCAGGCCGGACAGGAGCCGGCCCAGGGTCATGCCCACGTAGTAGAACATGACGATCCTGGCCGCCCGCTCCGCCGGTACGTGCTTGTACTCCACCAGAAAGGTGCTGGCCCAGTTGCCGCAGGTACACTCGATGGCGCAGGAGGTGATGAACAGGCTCCACATCAGCTTTACGCCGGGAATCCGGGCGATCTCCCGGAGGCTCAGGTCCCGGCCTCCCCCCTGCCCGCCGGACTCCGCAGGCGGATGGACCTTGTGCCAGACCGGCAGGGTGAAAAACAGCAGCAGAGTGATGACCAGCTGGATGCCGAAGGCGATCCGGTAGCCGCCCCGCCAGCCCCGTTCTCCGCTGATGACCAGGGACAGGACGAAGGGGCTGACGGTCACGCCCACGCCAAAGAAGCAGTGGAGGAAGCTCATGACCCGGGCGGAGTAGTGGAGGGCCACGTAGTTATTCAGCGCCGTGTCGATGGCCCCCGCGCCAAGGCCCAGGGGGACGGCGCACAGGCACATTGCCAGAAGGTTCCCCGAAAGGGAGAAGCCCAGCAGAGCGGCGGCGGTCATGGCGGTGCTGACGGCCGCCACCTTGTTGGTGCCCAGCAGGCGGATGACCTTGGCGCTCATCATACTGGAGACCACCGTGCCGCAGCAGATGGTCACGCTGACGAAGCTGGCGCAGGAAATGGGCAGGTGAAACTCCGCGTAAATCGCGGGCCAGGCCGTGCCGAACAGGGAGTCCGGGATGCCAAGGCCGATGAAGGAGATATAAATTACGATCAGTAATAAGGCTGCCATACTATCATCCTTAAACGCATTTGGAGAAGCCACGGGACGTCATTGGGCCTGCGGCCCAACGACTGTCCCCTCAGCGCTGTTACACGGCGCTGAGCGCCTGCTCCAGGTCGGCGATCAGGTCCTCTTTGCTCTCCAGGCCCACGCTGAGGCGCACCAGGTCGGCGGAGACGCCAGCAGCCTCCAGCTCGGCGTCGTTCATCTGCCGGTGGGTGGAGCTGGCGGGGTGCAGGCAGCAGGTCCGGGCGTCCGCCACGTGGGTGGCGATGGCCCCCAGCCGCAGGCGGCCCATGAAGGTCTCGGCGGCCTGCCGCCCGCCCTTTACGCCGAAGCTCACCACGCCGCAGGAGCCCTGGGGCAGGTACTTCTGCGCCACCGCGTAGTAGGGGTCGCCGGGGAGGCCGCTGTAGCGGACCCAGGCGATCTTGGGATGGTTTTGCAGGTACTCCGCCACGGCCTGCCCGTTCTCACAGTGGCGGGCCATGCGGATATGGAGGCTCTCCAGACCCAGATTCAGGATGAAGGCGCTCTGGGGGGAGAGCATGGCGCCGAAGTCCCGCATGAGCTGGGCGGTGGCCTTGGTGATGAAGGCGCCCTCTTTGCCGAAGCGCTCCGCGTAGGTGATGCCGTGGTAGCTGTCGTCGGGGGTGCAGAGGCCGGGGAATTTAGACCCATGGGCCATCCAGTCGAACCTGCCGCCGTCCACGATGGCGCCGCCCAGGGCGGCGGCGTGGCCGTCCATGTACTTGGTGGTGGAGTGGGTCACGATGTCCGCGCCCCACTCGATAGGACGGCAGAGGACCGGGGTGGCGAAGGTGTTGTCCACGATGAGGGGTACGCCGTGGCCGTGGGCGGCCTTGGCGAACTTCTCGATATCCAGCACCGTGAGGGCCGGGTTGGCGATGGTCTCGCCGAAAACGGCTTTGGTATTGGGACGGAAGGCGGCTTCCAGCTCCTCTTCGGTGCAGTCCGGGGAGACGAAGGTGAACTCCACGCCCATGCGCTTCATGGTGACGGCAAAGAGGTTATAGGTGCCGCCGTAGATGGAGCTGGAGGACACCACGTGGTCCCCGCAGGAGGCGATGTTGAACACCGCGTAGAAATTGGCTGCCTGGCCGGAGGAGGTCAGCATGGCCGCCGCGCCGCCCTCCAGCTCCGCGATCTTCTTCGCCACGTGGTCGCAGGTGGGGTTCTGGAGGCGGCTGTAGAAATAGCCCTCGGCCTCCAGATCGAAGAGCTTCGCCATATCGGCGCTGGAGTCGTATTTGAAGGTGGTGGACTGGATGATGGGGATCTGGCGGGGCTCGCCGCTGCCGGGGCGGTAGCCGCCCTGGACGCAGATGGTCTCGATGTGGTTGCTCATGGTTTTTTCTCCTTCAATCATTTCTTGGATTCGGCAAGGTCCGGAAAATAGTGGTCCAGACGGTCCACCAGCGCCTCGCCGCTGGTATGGTCGGTGACGTTGAACCGGCCCAGCATCCGCAGGCACTCCTCGTCTCCCGCCCGCAGCCGGTTGATCCGCTCGTCAATGGTGACGGTGAGCTGATAGCCCGCCTCCCTCATAATCTTGTCCGCTTCCATGTCGTAGTAGCCGAAGGGGTAGGCCAGGGCCAGCAGCTCCGTGGCTACCCGGTCCCCCCGCCGCTCACGGAAAGCCGCGGCATCGTCCAGCAGAGCCTGGCGGTAGTCCTCCGGGCTCTCGCCCCGCATACGGCGCACGCCGTCCCGGCCGCTGTAGCCGTAGGACTCCAGCTGGTGCATATCAAAGGTGTGGCTCTGCACGTCGATGATACCCTTCTCCACCCAGGGGGCGGCCTCCTCAAAGGCAAAGCGGTGCTGCCACATGGGTTCGCCGGAATGGGCATAGTATTCCTCGCCCTCGTTGATGCCGATGGTGAAGATGGTGGCCCGCATTCCTGTCTCCTCCAGGATAGGGGCGGCTACGGTCAGGTTGCTGCCATAGCCGTCGTCCATGGTGATGAGAACCGGTTTTTCCGGCAAGGGCGTCCCCTCCCGCACATAGCCGATCACCTGAGGGACGGTCACCGCCTGATAGCCCGCTTCGCGCAGGGCCGTCATCTGCTCCCGGAACCGGCCGGGGGTGACCACCGTTCCATCCTTGCTGGTCTCATCGAAGTGGTGGTACATCAAGACCGGGAGCGCGCGGCCGTCGCCGCCGTACGCCATACGGCAGGTATCCACAATCTCAAGGGTCAGAAGCAGCGCCAGCGCCGCTATGACCGGAATCTTCCAATTGATCCTCTTTTTACCCATGCGCAGCAACCTCCCGGACGCCGGTATAAGAACCCGCATTCACAACATTGTTTTTCACTATATCATCTTATCCGGCTTCTGTCAATTGTCTGAGAACATGGAGGCAAAGCAAAACATGTCCGGCGTATTTTCCTGGTTGCGGTATGGAAAAATCTATAGTATAATAAGGCAAATTCCGCCACGGGAGGATTGGGTATGATTTTGGAAACGGACCGGCTGCTTCTGCGGCAGCTGGAGGAGACGGATTTCGACGCCTGGGCGGCTGTCCTGGGGGACCCGGAGGTCATGTATGCCTATGAACACGGATTTTCCGGGGACGAAGTGCGCCTATGGCTTGACCGGCAGCAGGAGCGGTACGAAAAGTATGGCTTTGGCCTGTGGGCCGCAGTTGAAAGGGCGTCCGGAGAATTGATCGGGGACTGCGGCATCACCATGCAGGACTGGAACGGCCGGGAGGTCCCGGAGATCGGCTACCACCTCCGCCGGGACAAGTGGCATCAGGGATACGCCGCCGAGGCGGCCCGGGCATGCAGGGAATACGCCTTTACCGCTTTGGGCTTTCCGGAGGTGTACTCCATCATCCGGGATACCAACTTCCCCTCCCAGCGCGTGGCTCTCCGCAGCGGCATGGCGGTACGGGGCTCCTTTGTGAAGCACTACCGGGGCATCGCCATGCCCCACCTGGTCTTTTCCGTCAAGCGGGGGTGTGCCGGATGAACATCCGGTTGGGAGAGCGCACGGCGGAGACCGCCGCCGTCTATTTTGAACGGACCCGCATCCCCGCCATCCAGCGCTTCCTGCCCCAGAAGGCGCAGACGCGGGAGGAATTCCTGGCGGACTTCCGGAAATCCGGGGAGCCCGGCTCCCGCAGCTTCGGACGGACCATCTATGCGGACGGGCGGTATGTGGGTGATGTGTGGTGCTATGGCATGAACCCGTCAGGCAGCCCGCAGGCCATGGTAAGCTACTGCATATTCGATCAGGCGCTGTGGGGCCGGGGCGCCGCCTCGGCGGCTCTGGGGCTGTTTCTGGAGGAGATCCGGGAGCGGTTCGGTCTGGAGCATACCGGTGCGTTTAC
>JAAZZJ010000013.1:8240-19115 GCA_014237695.1 Oscillospiraceae bacterium
GTTTACGTTCGCGGATAATACCGGCTCCATCCGGGTGCTGGAGAAAAACGGATTCCGCCTGACAGAGTCCTTCACGGAGGGCGGGAGGGCGTCCGGTTATTACCTGCGTTCGTCAATGGAAAACCCATAACAGTATCATTGTATCAATAAATAAAGGAGAACCCATTATGGCAATGGACATGACCTATTTTGACGCCATGGAGGCCAAAATCCCCCACGGCAAAATCCGTACCCGCTTCGCCCCCTCCCCCACGGGCTACATGCACGTGGGCAACCTGCGCACCGCCCTGTACACCTGGCTCATCGCCCGCAGCGGCGGCGGCACCTTTATCCTGCGCATCGAGGATACGGATCAGGGCCGTCTGGTGGAGGGCGCGACGGACGTGATCTACCGCACCATGGCTGAGTGCGGCCTGACCCATGACGAGGGCCCCGACGTGGGCGGCCCTGTGGCCCCCTACATCCAGTCGGAGCGCCGGGACACCTACGGCAAATACGCCCGCCTGCTGGCAGAGAAGGGCTGCGCCTACTACTGCTTCTGCGAGAAGACCGAAAGCGAGGAGGACTCCGGAAACTTCGACCGGGCGGCGGACCCCTGCCGCGCCCTGTCCCCCCAGGAGGCTCAGGCCCGCGTGGACGCCGGGGAGCCCTACGTCATCCGTCAGAAGATCCCTGAGGCCGGGACGACTACCTTCCACGACGCCATCTTCGGCGACATCACCGTGGACAACTCCACCCTGGACGACCAGATCCTCCTCAAGCGGGACGGCCTGCCCACGTACAATTTCGCCAATGTGATTGACGATCACCTCATGGGCATCACCCACGTGGTCCGGGGCAGCGAGTATCTGTCCTCCGCCCCCAAGTACAACCTCCTCTACCAGTCCTTCGGCTGGGAGGTGCCCACCTATGTCCACTGTTCCCCCGTCATGCGGGACCAGCATAACAAGATGTCCAAGCGCCACGGCGACCCCTCCTATGAAGATCTGAAGGCCCAGGGCTACCTTACCGAGGCCATCCTCAACTACGTGGCTCTTCTCGGCTGGAGCCCCCGGGGCGAGCAGGCGGAGCGTGAGATCTTCTCCCTCGCCGAGCTGGCGGAGGTCTTCGATATCGCGGGCATCTCCAAGTCCCCGGCCATCTTCGACATTGAAAAGCTGACTCACTTCAACGCCCTGTATCTCCGCGCCATGACCCCCGAGGCCTTCCACGCCGCGGCGGAGCCCTATATCCGCCAGGCGGTGAAAAATCCGGCGCTGGATACCCGCGCCATCGCCGCCCTGCTCCAGGCCCGGTGCGAGCGCCTGACGGATATCCCGGAGAAGATCGGCTTCTTTGAGGCCCTGCCCCCCTACGAAAAGGATCTGTTCACCAACAAGAAATCCAAGACCAACGAGGAGGTCTCCAAAAAAATGCTGGAGTCCGCCATCCCCGCCATGGAGGAGCTGACGGACTGGACTCAGGAGTCCATCCACGACTGCCTCATGGATCTGGCCGCCAGGCTGGAGGTCAAAAACGCCACCCTCATGTGGCCGGTGCGCATCGCGGCGGCGGGCCAGGCCGTGACTCCCGGCGGCGCGGTGGAGATCTGCCAGATCCTGGGCCGTGACGAGTGCCTGTGGCGGCTGCGCATCGGACTGGAGATGCTGGGCTGATGAAATGGCTGAATGAACAGGGCTCCCTGCTGAAGGACTTCCTTGCAGGCGGATTCCGTCGGACTCTGTGGTTCTGCACCCTGGGGCTGCTTCTGACGGTTCTGCTGGGGGTGGGGATCGGCCTGCTGGTCCCGGAACAGGCCGCCCAGACCATGAACAGTTTTATGGAGCAGATCGAGCAGTCCGGCGTAATCGCCAGCGACGGGCAGATGTCTGTCTTCGCCCTGCTGATGAACAACTGGCGGGCCATGCTGGTTTCCGCCGCCTACGGGTTTTTGCCCTTCCTCTTCCTGCCGCTTATCAGTCTGCTGACCAACGGCGTCCTGCTGGGGATGCTGGCGGCGCTCTTTATGGCGCAGGGAACTTCCCTGCTGGCCTATCTGGCGGGGATCCTGCCCCACGGCATTTTTGAAATCCCCGCGCTGGTGTTCTCCATTGCCTGCGGGGTGTATCTGTGCAGGAATATGTGCCGCATGGTGACCAACCATCCCGGCAAGGCGCCGCTGCTGGCGGTGCTGGAGGATCTGCTGCGGGTGATGGTGATGATTGTAGCGCCGCTGACCGTGGCGGCAGCCTTTGTGGAGTGCTATGTAACGCCGGTTATCATGGCGCTGTTCCTGTAAAGCGCTGCCCTCCCCCGCAGAAAAATAACAAAACAGATGTCGCTTTGATGCAAGACCGATACAAATTCCCGCGAAAATAGGAAAATGAGGGAACCCCGCCTGCTTTTTCTGCGTCCATACATGCAGCGGCGGGGTTTCCGCCAAAGCAGAGAAAACGCGGGGGGAACGGGAATGAGCGACAAAATATTGATCGTAGACGACGACCGGGAGATCCGGGACGTGCTGCGCGTCCTCCTGACGGGGGAGCGCTTCGAGGTAGCGGAGGCCTCCAGCGGCGAGGAGGCCCTGGCCTATCTGGCGGAACACCCCGGCGGGGTGGACCTGGTGATCCTGGACGTGATGATGGAGGGCATCTCCGGCTATCACGTGTGCCTCCAGCTGCGGGAGCAGTGGAACGTGCCGGTGCTGTTTCTCACCGCCAAGAGCCAGGAGTCGGACCTGACCATGGGCTACTCCAGCGGCGGGGACGACTATCTGGTGAAGCCCTTCTCCTACCCGGAGCTGCTGGCCCGGGTCAAGGGCCTGCTGCGGCGGTATCAGGTCTACCGGGGCAAGCCGGAGTCGGTCCAGGAGGAGGCGGAATGGTGCGGGCTGCGGGTGAGCCTCACCGCCAACATGGTCTGGCGCAACGACCGGGAGCTGGACCTGACGGATACAGAGTGGCGCATCCTGCGGATGCTGGTGCAGAACCGGGGGAAAATCTTCTCCATGGAAAATCTCTACGAGAGCGTCTGGAAGGAGACCTATTTCCCCTCCTCCTCCAACACCGTCATGGTCCATATCCGCCGCCTCCGGGAGAAGGTGGAGGACGACCCCCGGCATCCGGAGTACATCAAGACCGTATGGGGAAAGGGGTATCGCGTTGGATAAGAAGGGCCGGCTCTCCCGTCTGGGGGCCAAGCTGGTGGGCATGTCGGTGCTGGGGCTGGTTCTGGCCTTCGCCGTCTTTTATCTGTTGGACGGCGTGGTCACGCCCTGGCTCCTGTACAGCGAGCAGTTCGCCCCTTTCTGGCTCCGCAGGAACGCCGCCCTCATCCAGACGTATCAGGACTATGTGACGGAAAACGATCTCACGGTACAGCAGGTCGTGGATGACCGGGAGGGCAGGCTGCAGGCCATGGGCGAGGGCATCTATACCATCGTGGTGGGCACGCCCTCGGTGGTGGAGTTCCCTGTGAAAGCCATGGAGCCCTCCGGCCTCCCGGACGATGCCAGCTATCACTTTTCCTATTCGACCGTGGTGGGCTTCACCTCCTCCGCGCCGGCCAACGACTCTGTGGAGTTCCTGGCAGAGCTGCATCAGATCCAGTGTGCCGACGGCGTACTCTTCGTGTCCAACAGCCCGATGGTCCAGCGCTACGAGGGAGTGGGGCGTCTCACGGGACTGCTGCTGGCCCTGCTGATTTTCTGCGCCGTGATGATCCCCGGCATCGTCCGGCTGGTGCGTCGAATCGGGGCGCTGTCCCGGGAGGCCGGGTTTCTGATGGCGGGGGATCTGGACCACGCCATCAGGGTGAAGGGCCGGGACGAACTCAGCGTCCTGGGGGAGGACATCGAGCGCCTGCGCCTGTCCGTGCTGGCCCGGCTGGAGGGCGAGCGGGAGGCCGTAGGAGCCAACGCCCGCCTCATCACCTCCCTGTCCCACGACATCCGCACCCCCCTGACCAAGCTGACGGGCTACCTGGACATTCTGACCTATGAAAAGTATCAGGGGCAGGAGGAACACGACGAATATCTCCGCCTTTCCTCCGAAAAAGCCGCCCAGCTCAAGGCCCTCACCGATCAGCTCTTCACCAGCGCCCAGGTAGCCGCTCCCGCCTCCGGTCTGGAGCAGCCCCCGGAGGCGGTGGACGGCGGGGCCCTGCTGGGCCAGCTTCTGACGGAGCAGTGCGACGACCTCCGCCGGGAGGGCTTTACCATCCAGCCTCCGGTCTTTGACCGGAAATTTACCCTCTACCTCCGCACGGAGGACGCCGTCCGCGTCTTCGACAATCTCTACTCAAACTTCCGCAAATACGCCGACCCCGCCTCTCCCATAGAGATCACCTGGAGGGACGCCCCCGAGCGGGTGACGCTGCGCTTCCGCAGCCGCGCCCTGCCCGCGCCGGACCGCGCCGACAGTCATGGCCTGGGCGTGCCCACCATGCGGGAGCTGATGGAGCGCTCCGGCGGCGCGCTGGAGGTGTCTCTGGAGGGAGAAATCTACCAAAGCACGCTGACCTTCCGGAGATACCAGAGCGGCAGAGTATAAGTGAGGTGACATCATGAGTAAACGGAGCCTGCTCATTTCCGCAGCGGCCTTTCTGCTCCTGTGCGCCGGGTGCGGCGAAAAGGGCGTCCCGGCGGAGGTCTGGGTGGACTATTACCTGTCGGACGACATGCCCTGGGACGAGAGCCGGACGCTGACCCTTCCGGAGTTTCCGGGAGTCACATTTACCTGGACCTCCGACGAGGTGACCGCCAGCAGCGGAGGCGAGACAACACGCCTCTTTGGGGGAATGCCCGTCTGGAGCGTATATCTCTGCGACCTGACCGGCGACGGCAAACCGGAGTTCTGCGCCTCCGTCAGCGTGGGGTCCGGGATCATAGACGACCGCGTCATCGTGTACGACTATGCCTCCGGTTCCCTCTGGGAGCTTCAGGACCGACGGAACCTGGACTACCGTCTGGAACAGAAGGGCAGCTCAATGCAGGTGGTGAAGTCTGAATACGCGGGTCCGGAGATATCCCGGGGAACGCTGGCCCTCGTACCGGACGGCGATGGAAATTTGCAGCTGTTGATGGAATCGTAAGAATTCGTAAGAATTTTATCCCTCGCAATGTAAGATTTATCTGTTATCCTCCTTGCCATACCCAGCCGGCAGAAGCCGGCGGCAAGGAGGATACATTTATGACGCGACACACACGACACATCACGACCGCCCTGCTGGCCCTGTGCCTGCTGCTCACAGCCTGCGGCGGAAAGCAGACCGGCGGCAGTCCCGGCAGGCTCTCCGGAACGGCGGCCTACACCTCGGACATCGCCCCTTTGGACCTGCCTCTGACGGAACTCACCGCTTCCGCTGCGGGAAGCGGCGATCTGTATCTGGCGGGTCTGGAGGAGGCGGCGCCGGATGAGGCTGAGGACGGGGACGGTGAGATAACATCGTCCGGCAGCTTTTCATTCTCGTCCACCGTCTCGGATGACGGCGGCTTCACCTTCTCCACCGGCATGGGCACAGCCGCGCTGTACCGGTTGGATGCGGACACCGGGGAACTCATGAAACTGTCCGGCTACGCGCCGGAAGAGGGCGTCTCCGTGGCCGCCATCGTGCCCTGCGAGGACGGCTCCCTCTGGGTGCTGGAGCGCGTCTCCGGCGGTATGGAGGGCATGACTCTGGACGATCTGGGGAGCGGTCTCATGGCAGCGGGCGGCGGCATCAGCTGGGCGAGCCAGGTCTGGCGGAAGCTGGACGCCGCCGGGGAGCAGGAGCTGGACCGGATCGACGTGACAAACCTGGCGGAAAAGCTGGGGGTGGAGGCCGTGACGGATACCCGGATGGATTCGTCCGGGCGGCTGTACGCCGCCTCCGGCTCCACAGTTGCCGTGCTGGATGCCAGCCTGTCCACGCTCTTCACCTGCAAGGGGCAGGAGACGGTGGAGCGGCTGGTCTCCCTGTCCGGCGGCGTAGGGGCGGTGGCCGGGGATGAGAATGGCCGTACCGTCTACCCCGTGGACCTGGAGAGCCAGGGCTTGGGGCCCGCCCGGCCCCTGTCCGGCAGCGCGGACCGTATCTACGATGGGAATGAGAAATATGATTTCTTCTACAGCAGCGGCGACAGTCTCTACGGCTGGTCTGCGGAAAACGCCGCGCCGGAAAAGGTTTTGAGCTGGAGCGGCGCGGGCGTGGACAAGGGACAGGTGGAGACCCTGGCCCTCCTGCCGGACGGCCGGGGGACGGCGGCGCTGCGGGAAGGCGGCTGGCCGGCGTCCTACTCCCGGGCCCGTCTGGCCCCTGCCGGGGAGGAGGAGCTGGCGGGGCGGACGGTCCTCACCCTGGCCACCATGGGCCTGAGCAGCGAGACCAGGGCCCGCGTGCTGGAATTTAACCGCACCAGCAGCCAGTACCGTATCAAGATTCAGGACTATTCCGAATACAACACCTCCGCCGACGCCTCGGCGGGACTCAGCAAGCTCAACACGGAGATCCTGGCGGGGAACATGCCGGACCTGCTGGACGTGTCCGGCGGCATCCCCCTGCGGCGGTACGCCGCCCGGGGCCTTCTGGCGGACCTGTGGCCCTACATTGAGTCCGACCCCGAGCTGGGACGGGACAAGGTCATGGAGCGTCCTCTGGAGGCCGCCTCGATGGACGGGAAGCTCTATCAGGTGTTCCAGCGCTTCGCCCTGGAGACGGCGGCGGGCGCGCCTGCCGCCGTGGGGGACAAGATGGGCTGGAGCCTGGAGGAGCTTCGCGCCGCCCTGGCGAAGATGCCTGCGGGCTGCAGCGTCCTGGGCCCCAATAAGACAAAGGATTCCGTCTTTGAGACGATGTTCTCAAACGGCCTGGACAGCTTCGTGGACTGGGAGGCGGGCACAGCCCGCTTTGATTCCCCGGAATTCCAGGAGATATTGGAGTTCTGCGCCTCCTTACCGGCCCAGGCTTCCGGGGAGGATATGGACGAGTACACCCGGGTAGCCAGCGGCGAACAGCTGCTGCTGCCGGTATATCTCAACGACCTTCAATCGATCCAGCTGTACCGCGCCCTGTTCGGCGGCGGAGTGACCTTCGCGGGCTACCCCAGCGAGGGGGGCAGCGGCGTCAGCTTCAGCGCGGACAACGGTATGGCAATGTCCGCCTCCTGCAAGGATGCCGAAGGAGCCTGGAGCTTCCTGCGTCAGGTCCTGCTGCCCATCGGGGAGCCGCCGGCTCCGGGCCTCGACTTCCCCGTCAACCGTGCCGACTTTGAGCAGGCCGCCGAGAAAAGCATGGAGTTCAGCTATCTGAAGGACGAGACCGGCAATACAGTCATCGGCCCGGACGGCGAACCCATGCTGGAGGGGACCGCCTATGTGTTCGTCGGCGGACAGGGCGTCATGCTCAAGCCCGCTACCCAGGCCGACTACGATCAGGTCATGGCCCTCTACGAAGCGGCGGACAGCCTGGTAAGCCGGGACGAGAACATCTGGGCCATCGTCCGGGAGCAGGCCGGGGCCTGCTTCGCCGGTGACCGGACGGCGGAGGAGGCCGCCAGGGCCATCCAGAGCCGGGTGGAGCTGTATCTGAACGAGCAGAAATAGGGGCCGCGGTTTGTCTGCCGGATAGATTTCCCGCCTTGAGGACGGTCATTTGCGCCGGCAAGTGCAAATGGCCGTCCCGGCGGAACGGGGCCTTCTTTTCGCTTGTGCGAAAAGAAGCAAAAGCACCCTCAAGGGACGTTCCGTCCCTTGAGAAGCCCTCGCATTACGGGGGTATTTGGATTTCCTCCGGCGGAACGGGGATGTTCTGTCGATGGCTTCTTCGTTGGTGTGCCGGTCTGGTGGTTCTATCCACGGGTTCTTACGGGAAATTTCGCTGCGGCGCCGCTTCTGTAATCGGTCTGCCGCCATCGCCATTGGTACGGTGCAGCGGGGCTTCCCTCTCTGTCACGGGGGGAGACAGGTGGATTGTGCAAATGAAGAAGCGCTTTACAGGATTGCATCGGCCTCCTGGCTCCCTCCATGGGGCCCCGCAGGCGGCCCTGCGGGGGCGTGCAGCCCTTGTGCCGAAAAGTAAAATTTACCAAGCCGCCCCCTTTCGACAAAAAGACCGCCGCCGGAGAACTTATAATGACTGCAAGCAGAACCGCTTGCAGTCATTTTTTTACGCGCGGAGGAGGACAAGCCATGGAGATGAACTATAAATCGGAAAACCGGCAGCTGACCATCACCCTTACCGGCGAGCTGGACCACCACGCCGCAAAGGGCTTGATGGACTCCATCGACCGCTGCATGGAGCAGAACCTGCCCACCAAGACCCTGCTGGATCTGGGCGGGCTGACCTTTATGGACAGCTCCGGCATCGCCGTCGTCCTGCGGGCCAAGCGGCGCATGGAGGCTCTCTCCGGAACGCTGGTGGTGGTGAATATCCCCCGGCAGGCCTCCCGGGTCCTGGAGACGGCGGGGCTGGGCCGGTATGTGGATTTGGTTTAATACGAATCCTCGACTTACTCGAGTATTCGTATAAGAACCTGGCATTCACAGGTTCCGACTCTTTTACAAACGAATCACATCATATGCCGCAGGGGCGGACAGCCGCTGCGGCATAAAGGAGGGACGTCATGAAAATGAAATGCACTAACTACATAACCCTGGAATTTCTCAGCCACAGCGCCAACGAGGGCTTCGCCCGGGGAGCGGTTGCCTGCTTCGCCGCCCAGCTGGACCCCACTCTGGAGGAGCTTGGGGACATCAAGACCGCCGTCAGCGAGGCGGTGACCAACGCCATCGTTCACGCCTACCCCGACCGGCTGGGGAAGATCCTCATCAAGGCCCGTATTCTGGAGGGCAATATCCTGGAGCTGTCGGTCCGTGACTGGGGCCGGGGCATCGCGGACGTAGAGAAAGCCCGGCAGCCCCTCTTCTCCACCGGCGGAGAGGAGCGCAGCGGCATGGGCTTTACCATCATGGAAAGCTTTATGGACCGTCTCGCCGTCCGCTCTCAGGAGGGGAAGGGCACCCGGGTCACCATGCGCCGGCGCATTCAGTCCCGGCGTCCGGTGCAATGACCGCCGGGACACTGGATCTCCTGGCCCTGGCCAAGCAGGGAGACGAGGCCGCCACGGCTCAGGTGCTGGAGGAAAACAGCGGCCTCATCTGGGCGGTGGTCCGCCGGTACTTCGGAAAGGGCGTGGAGCCGGACGATCTGTATCAGCTGGGCTGCCTGGGATTCATCAAGGCGGTGCGCGGCTTTGACGCCTCCTACGGCACCCAGTTCTCCACCTACGCCGTGCCCAAAATCGCCGGGGAAATCCGGCGCTACCTCCGGGACAACGGGCTTATCAAGGTGGGGCGGAACCTGCGGGAACAGAGCATCAGCGTCTATACCGCCAGGGAACGGCTGCGGGTACAGCTGGGCCGGGAGCCGGTTCTGTCGGAGCTGAGCGAAGCTACAGGCCTTACGCCGGAGGAGATCGCCGTGGCGGAGCTGGCCGCCGCTCCTCCCGACAGCCTCCAGCAGGAAAACGCCGACGGGCTGACGCTGGAGTCCACCCTGGCTTCCCCCGTTACAGAGGAACATCTTCTGGAAAAAATTGCCCTGCGGTCGGCAATTGACGCTCTCCCTGAACGGGAAAAGGAGACGATCCTCCTCCGGTTCTACAAGGGACTGACCCAGCAGCAATGCGCAAAGATCCTGGGCGTCAGCCAGGTGCAGATATCACGGCTGGAAAAGCGGGCGCTGGAAAAACTGCGTGGGGAGATGGCGGGACCGTAGGCGGCAAACTCTTGCAGAGGGCTTTTTTAACAAGCTGGAAGCAGCCCTGCCAAGCGGCAGGGCTGCTTCCTCTTGTCCTATTCCGGCAGGCGCTGTACCATGCCGCCGATGTACTCGCTGTCGATCATCTGGAAGCGGTCTTCCGGCGGATACAGACAGCCGCCGTAATAAATGGAGCGGTTGTTGCTGACGGAGACGTCAGACATCTGCTTATGGGCCGCCAGATGGATCTGGCGGCATCCGGTCTCGGAAATGATCCGGTCCATATTCCGGGCGGTGATGCCCGCACCGGGGAGTATCTGGATGCGGCCCGCCGCATATTCAATCATCTCCCGGACGGTGCCGGTTCCCAGAGCTACATCCGGCTCCTGGCCGCTGGTCAGCACCCGGGTAATGCCCAGCGCGATCAGCCCGTCCAGTGCCTTCCGCCAGTCAGGAACCACGTCGATGGCGCGGTGAAAGACGCTCTCCTTCCCCGCCTCCCGGGCCAGGTCCGCCAGCACCCGGGTCCGCTCCAGGTCGATGGTCCCATCCGGGTGGAGGAACCCGAAAACCAGGCCGTCCGCCCCGTGATGGAGCAGCAGCTTCGCGTCCTCCACGGCAGTATCAAACTCCGCCGCAGTATAGCAGAAGCCCCCCTCCCTGGGCCGCACCATGGTCATAATAGGCATTCCGGTCTCCCGTTTGGCTACGATCAGCTCCCCCAGGGTGGGGGTCAGCCCGCCGTGGAACAGGTCGCTGTTCAGCTCCACCCGGTCCGCTCCGGCCCGATGGGCCTGAATCACATCGTCCGCGCTGCCGCAGCAGACTTCCAAGCGTACTCGACTCATACGATCACGACACCTCGTTTCTTTTGTTTTCAGAAGTCATTATACTGTTTTGGCCGAAGACTGTCAAGAAGAGCTTGCCACAGCAGCCAGCTGCCGCTATAATATGCCTATCACGAAAAGGAGGCGGAGCTATGCCATATACTTTTTCACGGGAGGCCTACGAGCGCCGGGTCTCCTGGTACACCAGGGCCCGGTTCGGAATGTTCATCCATTGGGGACTGTATGCCATTCCGGCCAGAGGCGAGTGGGTGCGCAGCGTCGAGCGCATCCCCAACGAAGCATATGACCCCTATCGGGAGGAATTCAACCCCGG
>JAAZZJ010000140.1:0-241 GCA_014237695.1 Oscillospiraceae bacterium
GCCAGCCGGTCCGTCTCCCGGACGGAGCCGCTCTCGAAGGCGGCGTCGATGCCCATGACGGACCACAGACGGTCCTCCATGATCTCATCCAGGAGCTTGCCGGAGGCCAGCTCCAAGGTCTGCCCCAGGACGCCGAAAGCGTAGTTGTTGTATCCCCACGCCCGGGAGGATCCGGGGGCGGCGTCCATGTAGCTGCTCCCGGACCGGAGGCGGCTGCGGACATCCTCCCGGGCCCGGGAGG
>JAAZZJ010000140.1:257-4336 GCA_014237695.1 Oscillospiraceae bacterium
TCCAGATCGACAACCCCTTCCTCCCGCAGGATCATGGCGGCCATGCCCACGGCAACCTTGGTGAGAGAGGCGGACCGGATTTTGTGGTCCGCCGTCATGGGAACGGCATCCCGCAGAGCCCATCCGCAGGCAAAGGAATCTGTTACAACGCCGTCCTCCACTACGGCCACCTGCATCCCCATGGCGCCGTATTTCGCCGCAATGGCCTCCACTTTCTTCTGAATCTCCCCGTGATGCGCCCGGCTGGCGCTCTCCGGCTTATGTACTTCCAGACGCTCCGCAAGGGACCGGGCCAGTGGTTCCCGGTCCACATAGGCCGCATAGGCCGTCAGCACCTGGGCCAGCTGTCCCCGGGAAACAGGAAGCTCCGGATGAACGGTGTCTGAAACCATCCCCGCAAACAGCCGGTTTTTCAGCGCCCAGGCCATCGGCTTGCGGGCATACTCCGGCACCTGTGCGGCGTCCCGGTATCCCGCCAGAGAAGCCTCCTCTGTCTCCTCCTGCCCGGCAAGACGGCAGAGAAATACGGCCAGCTGGCTCCGGGACACGGAAGCCTGGGGGGAAAAGGAGTCCTCCGCCGTCCCGGCGGCAACCCCTGACTGCACCGCCCATGTCACCGCGCCGGCCCAGGGGTCCCCGGCAGATACGTCGGTAAACGCGCCGTTATAGTCGGGCGCCTCCTGACCGCTCATCCGCCACAGTGCGGCCATCAGCTCTCCACGGACCGCAAAGGCATCCGGGGAAAACCGGCCCTCCTCTGTCTCCCGCAGAAAGCCCCGGAAAACGGCATAGCAGGCAAAATCCGCCCGGGCGTCCTGGGGCGGCACGTCCGAAAAGGAGACTGTACGCACCTTCTCCAAGGTAAGGGCGGGCGTGGGCGGTTCGGAGGCGGGCTCCTCCTCCGGTTCCGGCTGGGCCTCCTCGGACAATCTTCCGGCGGTGTGGTCCGCCGCGGCGGACGGTTCAGCGGGAACGTCCGGCGTTTCCCGAGCGCAGCCAGTCAAGGCTGCGGCGGATAGTGCCGCAGCCAGGATACAGGCTGCGGCGGGGATTATGATCTGTTTTTTCATAGCGCTCTCCTCTTGCTGCCGTCATGCCCGCCGCAGTCCGGCCTGAATGGAAAAGCGGCGGGCTTCTCCCATAGTATAGCCGCAATGGAACCATATGGCAATAATTGCAAAGTATTTTTCTGAAAAAGCGTCAACATTTTCTGCGCAGGGCCTGTTGTTTGGACAGGGCTGAGAAGGCTGCTGCATGCTGCATTTCTGTTGCTATAGAGAAGTATTTAGAGAATCTTTTTCTGCTAAAGTAGAGTAATTCGACAAGTTTATTGGTTTTCCTTGCAATGAGGAAGATGGACTGTTATAATGGTCGTAAAAATTACACATTGCATAATAGAGCTTGTAAATTTAACTGCGCGTTGTCTTAGTCTCAATCCGGAATTAACTCTACTTACTACAAAAAATCAGGAGGAATGGACAAATGAATGAACACGAAACGAAACAACTCGACAAGAAATTGCAGCAAGTAATAAAGCTTCTTAATGCTAAGCGGAAACTAATTGGCAGGGTCTTAGTTGCTGTTATCTTAGTGGCGTTCATAACCGCAGTAGTGGTAACAATACAACGTGCAAAGACTGCTACGGAACTAAAAAAAGAAAATGAGGAGCTGAGGGCCTCTTTAGCAGTTGCACAAGAAAATTTAGATAGTGCCCAGAATGAATTAACAAATGCAACAGATCAGTTAGCATATTCCGAAGAACAGGTCAACCTGCTTGAAGAATCTACCAGTGCATTGGTTGAGCAAGTTGGAAAAATGGAGAAAAAAGTATCTGAACTTGAAGAGCTTCTTAATGTAAAAGATACTCCGCCCCAAATTACAAAAGAGCAATTAGAGCAACAGCTTTCATCCCTTAGTGAGCTAGTTACTGCAAAATATTTTTACCGAAATGCAACCCGGCAAGAAGGAAGCAAAACATGGCTTTGGGGATGGACGATGCCTTTTAGCGATATAAGCCTTCTTGCTGCGTACGATGGAACCATTAAAGCTGGTATAGACTTTAATCAAATTAAAATTGATGTAAATGAAAGCCAGAAAGTAATTACAGTAACCTTACCTCCCAGTAAGATTACAGATAATAACATTCCTCAAGAGACGATTAATGTCTTAGAGGTAAAAAACAATTTATTTAACGAAACTACCTTTAATGATTATAATCAATTTATTAGCGCTGAAAAAGATGTTATGGAGGAAAAGGCTATTGAACAGGGTATACTTGTCGAAGCCAATAACGAGGCGCAGGCTACAATAAAAGCCTTTTTAAGTCTTGTACCGGGAATGAATAACTACAAATTGACGGTGAAAACATCCGGGAATTGATGTAATGCCCCGCCCCTCTTCATAGAGGGGCGGGGCATTTATTCATATTTATAACTATTGTCGTAGGGCAATGTGATTTATCCTGTTTGGGGCAAAGTCGTTTATCCACCCGGCCCTTGGGACGGACTGCCCCTACTCCATGGTGATATAGTGCAAAATATTCCTAAAATCCCGTGTTTAAGCAGGGAAAGGATAGTCCAGAGGACAAAAATAAGACCCCGCGTCGTCAGACGCAAGGTCTTATTTTTCTATGGCGTAGGCTAAGTGTTAGTGCCCTACACAGGATAAATCACAATGCCCTACGACAATATTGTCGTAGGGCAACAGGATTTATTCTGTTAGGGGCAAAGTCGTTTATCCACCCCGGCCCCCAGGCCGGACGCCCCTACTCCGTGGTGATATAGTGCAAAATGTTCCTAAAATCCTTGTATTAGGCAGGGAAAGGATAGTCCGAAGGACAAAAATAAGACCCCGCATCGTGAGATGCAAGGTCTTATTTTTCTATGTCGGAGGCTGATGTTTAGTGCCCTTTACAGGATAAATCACATTGCCCTACGACAAATATCTTACTTCGTCCGAGGATTCTTGATCGCGGCCTGAGCGGCGGCCAGCCGGGCGATGGGCACCCGGAAGGGGGAGCAGGACACGTAAGTCAGTCCGACATTATGGCAGAACTCCACGGTGGAGGGGTCGCCACCCTGCTCGCCGCAGATGCCCAGCTTGATCTCCGGGCGGGTCTGGCGGCCCAGCTCGCAGGCCATCTTCACCAGACGGCCCACGCCAACCTGGTCCAGACGGGAGAACGGATCGGACTCATAAATCTTCCGGTCATAGTAGCTGGCCAGGAACTTGCCCGCGTCGTCGCGGCTGAAGCCGAAGGTCATCTGGGTCAGGTCGTTGGTGCCGAAGGAGAAGAACTCCGCCTCCTTGGCGATGTCGTCGGCGGTGAGCGCCGCGCGGGGAATCTCGATCATGGTGCCCACCTTATAGGTCATGTCGCTGCCGGCTTCCCTGATGAGCTTCTGGGCCACCTTGTCGATGGTCTTCTTCACGTAGGCCAGCTCCTTGGCCTCGCCCACCAGGGGAACCATGATCTCCGGGCAGATTTTCCACGCCGGACGGCGGGAGCGGACGGCCAGGGCGGCCTTGATGATGGCGGCGGTCTGCATCTTGGCGATCTCGGGATAGGTGATGTCCAGACGGCAGCCGCGGTGGCCCATCATGGGGTTGAACTCGTGGAGGCTGTCGATGGTGGCGCGCAGCTGCTCCTCGGTGATCTTCATCTCCTTGGCCAGGGCCTTGATGTCGGCGTCCTCGGTGGGCAGGAACTCGTGGAGGGGCGGGTCGAGGAGGCGGATGGTGACGGGCTTGCCCATCATGGCCTCGTAAATCTCCTCGAAGTCCTTCTGCTGCATGGGCTCCAGCTTGGCCAGGGCCTTCTCGCGCTGCTCCACGGTATCGGAGACGATCATCTCCCGGATGGCGGCAATGCGCTCGGGATCAAAGAACATATGCTCGGTACGGCACAGGCCCACGCCCTCGGCGCCGAAGTTCTTGGCCTGGCGGGCGTCCTTGGGGGTGTCGGCGTTGGTGCGGACCTGGAGGTCGCGGAACTTGTCGGCCCAGGTCATGATGCGCTCGAACTCGCCGGAGATTTTGGCCTCGGCGGTGTGGAGGCGCTCGCCGTAGATGTTGCCGGT
>JAAZZJ010000140.1:4346-6807 GCA_014237695.1 Oscillospiraceae bacterium
CCCTCCTTGTCCTCCTTGCCGGCCAGGGTGAACTTCTTGTTGGCCTCGTCCATGACGATGTCGCCGCAGCCGGACACGCAGCAGGTGCCCATGCCCCGGGCCACCACGGCGGCGTGGCTGGTCATGCCGCCCCGCACGGTGAGGATGCCCCGTGCAAAGTGCATACCCTCGATATCCTCGGGGCTGGTCTCCAGGCGGACCAGAATGACCTTGTGGCCCTTGTCCACCCACTCCACCACGTCGTCGGCGGTGAACACGATCTGCCCGGCGGCGGCTCCGGGGGAGGCGGCCAGGCCGTGACCCACGGGCGCCACGCGGTCCAGCTCCTCCTTGGGGAAGGTGGGATGCAGCAGGGCGTCCAGGCTCTTGGGATCGATCATCGCCACGGCCTCCTCCTCGGAGATCATGCCCTCGTCCACCAGGTCGCAGGCGATCTTCAGGGCGGCGGCGGCGGTGCGCTTGCCGTTGCGGGTCTGGAGCATGAAGAGCTTCTTGTTCTCAATGGTGAACTCCATGTCCTGCATGTCGCGGTAGTGGTACTCCAGCTTGCTGGAGATGTCCACGAACTGCTGGTAGGCCTCGGGCATGACCTCGGCCAGCTGGTCGATGGTCTGGGGGGTGCGCACGCCGGCCACCACGTCCTCGCCCTGGGCGTTCATCAGGAACTCGCCGAAGAGCTTCTTCTCGCCGGTGGCGGGGTTGCGGGTGAAGGCGACGCCGGTGCCGGAGGTGTCGCCCATGTTGCCGAAGACCATCTCCTGCACGTTGACGGCGGTGCCCCAGGAGGAGGGAATGTCGTTCATGCGGCGGTAGTAGATGGCCCGGGGGTTATCCCAGGAGCGGAACACGGCGCGGACGGCTCCCATGAGCTGCTCGCGGGCATCCTGGGGGAAGTCCTCGCCGATCTTCTCACGGTACTCGGCCTTGAACTGCTCGGCCAGCTCCTTGAGGTCCTTGGCGGTAAGCTCGGTGTCCAGCTTCACGTTGCGCTTGGCCTTCATCTCGTCGATGAGTTCCTCAAAGTATTTCTTGCCCACCTCCATGACCACGTCGGAATACATCTGGATGAACCGGCGGTAGGAGTCGTAGGCGAAACGGGGATTCTTGGTCTTCTTGGCAAAGGCCTCCACCACCTCGTCGTTGAGGCCCAGGTTCAGGATGGTATCCATCATGCCGGGCATGGAGGCCCGTGCGCCGGAGCGGACGGAGACCAGCAGGGGGTTGTTCAGGTCGCCGAACTTCTTGCCGGTCATATCCTCCAGCTGGGACATATATTCCATGATCTCGTCCTGGATTTCGGCGTTGATGGCGCGGCCATCGGCGTAGTATTGGGTGCAGGCCTCGGTGGTGATGGTAAAGCCCCGGGGTACGGGCATACCAAGGCTGGTCATTTCAGCCAGGTTAGCGCCCTTGCCGCCCAGCAGCTCCCGCATGTGCCCGTTGCCCTCGGAAAAGAGATAGACAAACTTTTTGCTCACGGGTAATACTCCTCCTGTATTCATATATTTGGATTTTTTTCGAATTGCGCTTTTGCAAAATCTATTATAGAAGGGAATCCTGCGCATTGCAAGAGGGATTCTTCAAATTTCAGGTAAAATTTAAGGAAATTTTTCACCGGCAACGTTTTCTGGATTCTTTTTTTCAGTTTCTGTTGATTTCCGGCGGCATGTTGTGATAAAATAGATTTGATTTTGCATCCGCCCCGCGGGGCCGGAAGGGGGAAATGAGATAATGAGCCAGCAGGAGCCTCTGGTCATTCCGGGGGAGCCCCGCCTTTCCCGGCGCATCCGGGAGGCGGCCAATCGGGACGCTCTGGGCCGGGCGGCGGTCCTCAGCGGACAGGGGGATCTGGCTGCCGCCGCGCGGTTTACCGCCGCCGCACTGCTGTGCCGGGGCGGGGACAAGCCCTGCGGCGTCTGCCCCGACTGCCGGAAGGTCCTGCGGGACGTCCACCCCGACGTGCTGACGGTAACGGACCCGGAGCATAAGAACATCTCGGTGGAGATATTGCGGAATGTGACGGCGGACGCCAGCGTCCTGCCCAACGAGGGGCGGCGGAAGGTTTACATTTTCCCTGACTGCTCCCTGCTGGACGGCAAGGCCCAGAATGTGCTTTTGAAGGTGGTGGAGGATGGGCCCGTCCACGCGGCGTTTCTTTTCTGCGCCGCCAACAGCGCGGTGCTGCTGCCCACCATCCGCAGCCGGACGGCGGAGTGGAAGCTGTCTCCCCCGCCGGAGACGGCGGCGGAGGACGGCCAGGCCCGGCGGCTGTGCGAGCTGATCTGCGGCGGCAGGGCGGCGGAGCTGGCGGCCTTCTGCGCGGAGCTGGAGAACAGCAGGATTTCCCGGGAGGAGCTGAAGGAGCTTCTTTCCGATACGCGGGATTTATTGGTCTCCGGTTTGGCGGCGGTCTATCCGGGACAGGGGGACCCTCTGGCGGGACAGCTGGCCGGTCTTGGCA
>JAAZZJ010000141.1 GCA_014237695.1 Oscillospiraceae bacterium
AGATGGGCCGCCTCAAAATCCAGCATCAGGTTCAGTGTGGCGATAAATTCGGCTCGGGAGGCGGGGACCGGCAGCTTGAACAGGTTCTCCCCGCCGCACAATTCCAGGTAGGATGCCTTCGTCACCGCCATGACCGCTGCCAGGCCCCGGAGATCCGCCGCCAGGACGTCCGCCGTCATGTCCCGGAGCCGGAAGCCACAGATGACGGCGGCACTCCCCATCTGGCGAACCGTGCGGATGACCTCCGCGCCGGAGGCGCAGACCGCCGCAATCTCCAGGCCCTCTGAAGCCAGAAGGCGCTGGGTTTTCCGCTGCAATTCTTCCTTGATAAAAGCCACCACGATACGCGTCAAAGGTTCCACCTCCCTCCCGGGACGGGGCGCTCAGCAGCTCGCCAGGTAGTTGTCCAGCTCCCACTGAGAGATCTGCGTCCGGTACTCCTCCCACTCCCGCCGCTTTCCGGCGGCATAGCGAATGGCATAGGGCCCAAGCGCCTCCATGACCACCCCGTCCGTCTCCATGGCCCGAAGGGCGGCGTCCAGCGAGGCCGGCAGGCCCCGGATGTTCCGCTCCGCCAATTCCTCTGCCGTCATAGCGTACAGGTTCCCCGCTGCCGCCGGGGGAGGCGTCAGTTCCCGCGTCACGCCGTCCAGCCCCGCAGACAGACAGGCGGCGAACGCCAGATAGGGGTTGCAGGCCGTATCCGGACTGCGCAGCTCCACCCGGGTCCCCCGGCCCCTGGGGTCCGGGATGCGGATCAGGGCGGAGCGGTTGGACTCCGACCAGGCCAGATAGCAGGGGGCCTCATACCCGGGGACCAATCGCTTGTAGGAGTTCACCACCGGATTGGTCAGGGCGCAGAAGCCCCTGGCGTGCTCCAGCAGCCCCGCGATGAACTGGCGGGCCAGGGGGGACAGCTTCCGTTCCCCGGTTTCGTCGTAAAACAGGTTGCGGCCATCCTGGAACAGCGACATATTCACGTGCATTCCGTTGCCCGCCGCATCCCGGAGGGGCTTGGGCATAAAGGTGGCGTAAAGGCCGTTCTTCTGGGCCAGGGTCTTGACTGCCAGCTTGAAGGTCATGATGTTGTCGGCCGCAGCGAGGGCGTCCGTGTACTTCAGGTCGATCTCGTGCTGCCCGGCGGCGGATTCATGGTGGCTGGCCTCGATCTCCACCCCCATTTTTTCCAGGGCCAGCGCTACCTCCCGCCGGGTGCTCTCACCGTGGTCCAGAGGGCCAAGGTCGAAGTACCCCGCCTCATCGGAGGTCTTCGCCGTGGGACGGCCCTCCTCGTCGGTCTGGAACAGGAAGAACTCCAGCTCCGACCCTACATGGAAAGCATACCCCAGCTCCTCTGCTTTTTTCAGCGTCCGCTTGAGGATGTTCCGGGGGTCCCCGTCAAAGGGAGTGCCGTCCGGATTATAAATATCGCAGATCAGCCGGGCCACCTTTCCGTACTGGGGACGCCAAGGCAGGATGGCGAAGGTGTTCAGGTCCGGGCGCAGATACTGGTCCGACTCCTCCACCCGGACAGAGCCCTGTATGGAGCTGCCGTCCAGCATGATCTCCCCGTTCAGTGCCCGCCCGATCTGGGAGGCCGTAATTGCCACGTTTTTCAGCTGACCGAAAAGGTCGGTGAACTGCATCCGGATAAACTGGATGTCCTCCTCCTCCACCAGACGGAGGATGTCCTCCCTGCTATAGCTTCCCATCGCTGTCTCCTTCCGGCGCAATGGCCCTGAATTGATTGCTTTAGTGTAAAATAGTTATTCAAAAAAGAGCAGGGAGTACCCCTTGAGGGGGCGCCCTTGCTCTCTCGGCTCCGATTATACGAGCAGAAATGCTGGCCTGTCAACGATTTTCAGCAAGAAGCGGGCTTCAATCGCTGGATTTCAGTGACTACGCCAAAAGCTCTGTTTTTGGGGAAGCTTCCTTTGTGTATTTCTACACAGCGCACAGACGCACTCCATGCGTGGACATATAGAGCGGTCATGTGGCAACAAATAGAAAACAGCGGCATCTCTCCGGGGTATCCGGGCGATGCCGCTGCTTTGTTGAACTTATATGAAAAGCGGTGTGGACAGATACCGGTCACCGGTGTCCGGGAGCAGGACAACGATGGTCTTTCCCTCGCTCTCGGGCCGCTTTGCCAGTTCAATCGCCGCGTGGAGCGCCGCGCCGGAGGAGATGCCCACCAGTATGCCCTCCTTACGCCCCGCCAGCCGTCCGGCGGCGAAGGCGTCCCCGCTGGACACGGGAATGATTTCATCATAGACGGATGTATCCAGTACCTCCGGGACAAAACCAGCGCCGATGCCCTGGAGCTTATGGGGCCCAGAGTGGCCCCCGCTGAGAACGGGGGAGTCCTTGGGCTCCACCGCCACGATTTTCACCGCGGGGTTCTGCTCCTTCAGGTACTGCCCCGCGCCGGTGATGGTCCCCCCGGTTCCCACGCCAGCCACGAAGATGTCCACCTGACCGTCCGTGTCCGCCCAGATTTCCGGGCCGGTGGACGAGCTGTGGGCGGCGGGATTGGCCGGGTTGGTGAACTGCCCGGGGATGAAGCTGTCCGGGATCTCCGCCGCCAGCTCCTCCGCCTTGGCGATAGCGCCTTTCATCCCCTTAGCTCCCTCGGTGAGAACCAGCTCCGCGCCGTAGGCTTTCATCAGCTGCCGCCGTTCCACGCTCATGGTCTCCGGCATGATGATGATAACTCGATAACCTCTGGCCGCGGCCACGGAGGCCAGGCCGATGCCTGTATTGCCGGAGGTGGGCTCGATGATAACGGAGCCGGGCTTCAGGAGGCCCTTCTGCTCCGCGTTATCAATCATGGCTTTGGCGATGCGATCCTTTACGGAACCGGCGGGATTGAAGTACTCCAGCTTTGCCAGGATGCGGGCCTTCAGCCCGGCCTCCTTCTCAATATGGGTCAGCTCCAGCAGGGGCGTTTTGCCGATGAGCTGGTCGGCGGATGTGTAGATGTTGGACATGCTCGCTCTCTCCTGTTACATAGCTGCCACCGCAGCGAAGCCCTTTTCCAGATCGGCGATAATGTCATCGATATGCTCCGTGCCGACGGACAGGCGGATGGTGTTGGGCTTGATGCCCTGGTCCAGCAGCTCCTCGGGGGAGAGCTGGGAGTGGGTGGTGGTGGCGGGGTGGATCACCAGGGACTTCACGTCCGCCACGTTGGCCAGCAGGGAGAAGATCTCCAGGCTGTCGATAAACCTGTGGGCCGCCGCCTGCCCGCCCTTGATCTCGAAGGTGAAGATGGAGCCTCCGCCGTTGGGGAAATATCGCTCGTACAAGGCGTGGTCCGGATGGTCCGGCAGGCTGGGGTGGTTGACCTTCTCCACCTGAGGGTGGTTGGAGAGGAACGCCACCACCTTTTTCGTGTTTTCTGCGTGGCGCTCCAGCCGCAGGGAGAGGGTCTCCACCCCCTGGAGCAGCAGGAAGGCGTTGAAGGGAGAGATGGTGGCCCCAGTATCCCGGAGGAGAATGGCCCGGATGTAGGTGACGAAAGCGGCGGGCCCGGCGGCGTCCACAAAACTGACCCCGTGATAGCTGGGATTGGGCGCGGCGATAGGGGCGTACTTGCCGGAGGCTTTCCAGTCGAATTTCCCGCTGTCCACGATGATGCCGCCCAGGGTGGTGCCGTGGCCGCCGATGAATTTGGTGGCGGAGTGGACCACGATGTCCGCCCCGTGTTCAATGGGCCGGATAAGGTAGGGCGTACCGAAGGTGTTGTCGATCACCAGGGGCAGGCCGTGCTTATGGGCGATGTCCGCGATGGCGTCGATGTCCGGGATGTCGCTGTTGGGATTGCCCAGGGTCTCCAGATAGACGGCCTTGGTGTTGTCCTGGATGGCTCCCTCCAACTGGGCCAGGTCGTGGGCATCCACGAAGGTGGTCCGGATGCCGTACTGGGGCAGAGTGTGGGCCAGCAGGTTGTAGCTGCCGCCATAGATGGTCTTCTGCGCCACAATATGATCCCCCGCCTGGGCCAGTGCCTGGATGGTATAGGTGATTGCCGCCGCGCCGGAGGCGGTGGCCAGCGCCGCCACGCCGCCCTCCAGGGCGGCAAGCCGCTTCTCCAGCACATCCTGGGTGGAGTTGGTGAGCCGCCCGTAAATGTTCCCGGCGTCCGCCAGCCCGAACCGGGCGGCGGCGTGGGCGGAATTGCGGAACACATAGGAGGTTGTCTGATAAATAGGCACAGCCCGGGCATCGGTAGCGGGGTCCGGCCGCTCTTGGCCCACGTGGAGCTGTAAGGTCTCAAATCTGTAGCTCATGGGAAAGTTCCCCTTTCTGTTTGGATGTGGGAATTATATTCCTATAAACCTACTTTGTCAATAGGAATAATATGATTCTTGAAATCCTATTAACCCTGTGGTATGATAGGTAAAAACAGGAGGGGATTTTATGATGATTTCCACAAAGGGAAGGTATGCGCTTCGGTTTTTAGTGGATGTTGCCGAGCATCAGGCCGAGAGCTTCGTGCCACTGCGGGATGTAGCCGAACGGCAGGGGATCTCGGAAAAATATCTGGAGATCATCGTGAAGGAGCTGGTGAAGGGTGGGGAGCTGGAGGCCATGCGGGGAAAGGGCGGCGGCTACCGGCTGAACCGGCCTCCAGAGGAATACAGTGTGCGCTCCGTCCTGGAGCGGATGGAAGGGCCGCTGGCCCCGGTGGCCTGCCTGGGGCCGGGGCAGAAGCCCTGTCCCCGGCAGGCGGACTGCCGGACGCTGACCCTTTGGCAGGGGTTGGACAGAGTGATCTCCGACTATCTGGCGGAGTTTACCCTGGCGGATCTGTGCGGGGAGAGGCCAGAAAGCGCTGTTACGCGCTGACGATTTTGTGCAAATTGCCCCTTGACAGCGGGCCTGTCCCGCGCTATACTTTCACCCATCAAACCGTTGAAGCGGAGATCAAACCGGTTATGCCTCCACAGAGAGCCCGTGGCGCTGGGAATCGGGCGGGAAACAGGCCGGCAAATGGACCGCCGAGGGCGCGGGCAAAGGCGTTTACCGCCGAGTACCCCGCGACGTGTGGGCATACGTCAGTTGCCGGGGGTATGTTGGTACTCCGTTAAGGGCATGGCCTTTTCAGGCCGTGAAGCAAGGTGGCACCGCGAGCGATATTTTCGCCCGTCCTTGACTCATTGTAGTCGAGGGCGGGTGTTTTTGTTTTGCCCGTCCCCGGAAGGAGGAACGTCTATGTACTATCCATCCCTGAAGGAAGCCCGTGAGCTGGCGGCATCCGGCGGCTGCCGCTATGTCCCCGTCAGCCGGGAGCTCTTCTCCGACTTCATCACTCCAATCCAGGCCCTGCGGATTCTCCGGGCCAAAAGCGGACACTGCTTCCTGCTGGAGTCCGCCGCCGACAGCGCCGGCTGGGGCCGCTATACCTTCCTGGGCTTCGACCCAACACTGGAGGTCACCTGCAAGGACGGCATCCTCCAGCTCCGGGACCGGGACACCGTGCGCACAGAGCTCCAGCACCCGGCCCCCATCCTCCGCAAACTCCTGGCGGAGCACAAATGTTTTGTAATGCAGACCAGGATGACGGAGTTTGAAATCCCGGAGGACCGGGAGCAGCGTGCGGGAATCGCCGAGTTCCTTGTCTGCGTCTGGATTATCCGTGCACTTGTCAATAGGGATTTCGGGGTGAGATTTCTTGAACGCATCATCGAAAAAAGCGATATGGCGCACGATCCCCAGGCCGTTGGTCAGCAGCCCTGCCTTTTGCGCATAGCAAAAATGGCCGTTAATGTACTGCTGTTTCACCGCCGGACTGGCGGCGGCGCAGTCGGGGAGCAGACCGTAAACTGCCCGGTATGGGTCGGTATTCGGATTTGTTTTTGCCATGAGCTTCGCTTGCCGCAGCTTTGAAGAAAAGAATTTTGGATTATTCTCCGCAACATAGCTTTCGATCCCGGTGGTGTCATAGATCAGGCTGCCGGCAAGCTCAGCGTCCATCTCCCGGCAGATCGGTTCCGTCAACTCCACCAGCCGCTCAAAAACCTCCATGATATATGGCAGGAAATCCTGCTTGAATCTGGTAAGCTTTGCCGCGTCAGGCACCTTGGAGAATCCGCAGAACTTCCGCATTTCCCGGCTGTGCCGCAGGGTGACCAGCAAAACGCTGTCATTCACATAGCAAAATATCTTCTGCAGCACCAAACTTTTCAGAAACGCCACCAGAGGATACTTTCGCGGACGGCCGGTGTTCTGGTAAAACGCCATGTAGAACCTGGCTGGCACGAGCGTATCCCAGTCAATGTGTTCGTCCAGCAGGCGGAACAACTTCGGTTTATCCTCCTCCATGCTGGCGGCTACGCCCTTGTAGGTGTCGAACAGCGACATCTGCTCACTTTTATTTCGCATGACTTTTCCTCCTGTTTTGGCTGGTCTATTGTTGCCCTTCACCTCAATTATACCACCAAACTGGAGGAAAGTCAGATATAACGTGAACCCGAAAACGCTTGATTGGCAAGCACTTTGCCGGTTTTGCAATCGGCTAGCTAAATCTATGAAAGGAGGAACCCCCAAAATGGCGAAACCGAAAGTGATAAGCGTAGCAAATCAAAAGGGCGGCGTTGGCAAAAGCACCACCGTCTACAACCTGGGGGCCGGTCTTGCGCTGGACGGGAAAAAAGTTCTCCTGCTGGACGTAGACCCCCAGGGTGATTTGACCAAAATGCTGGGCCAGCGCAAACCCCACGACCTGACCTTGACCCTTGCCAACGCCATGAACGACGTTGTGGCTGGGACAATGCCCCG
>JAAZZJ010000142.1 GCA_014237695.1 Oscillospiraceae bacterium
CATGAGCCAGGAGGAGGCCGCCCGGCGGCTGGGACGGTCCCAGCCTGCGGTGGCCAACAAGCTGCGGCTGCTGCGCCTCAGCCCCGCCTGCGGCGAGCTGCTGCGGAAATATGAGCTTACCGAACGCCACGCCCGGGCGCTGCTCCGGCTGGAGGACGAGGACACCCGGCTGGCCGCCCTGCGGCATATCGGGGAGAAAAAGCTGACCGTGGCCGCCGCAGAGGAGTACATAGAGGTCCAGCTGCAAAAAAAGCAAATGGAGGGGAAGGAAAAAAAGCGGCTGTTCATTATCAAGGATGTGCGGCTGTTTCTCAACAGCGTGGACCGGGGCATGGAGACCATCCGCCGGGCCGGCGTGGACGCCCGCTTCGACCGGCAGGAGAGCGAGGAGGAAATTACCATCACCATTCAGATTCCCAAACAGCAGGCTATTGGCTGAGAAACGGGCATACTGCAAAAAGGGGACCGGGCCTGGGCCCGATCCCCTTTTTCGTCCGGAGAGAGCTTACAGGCTCTTCTCGTAGGACTCGATCATCTTCTTGACCATCTGGCCGCCCACGGAACCGGCCTCACGGGCGCTGATGTCGCCGTTGTAGCCTTCCTTCAGGTTGACGCCAACCTCGCTGGCGGCCTCCATCTTGAACTTGTCCATAGCCTCGCGGGCCTCGGGGACGTTGATGCGGTTGTTCTTCTTAGACATTTCCTTTTTCTCCTTCTCCATTTTTGCGACGGCGCAGCGTCCGCAGAGAAGGTTCGGGCGGAGTCCGCTCTAGCCTTTTCTGTTTTTGCTTCGCACGGGAGCGGACCGTTATTGTTTCCGCCCTTGTCGCAACCATAGCATTTGCAGACCGGCCGGGAATATGCTATCCGCCGCCGCGGTAATTTTTGCATGAAAAAACAACCTGCCGGACCCGCCCGCCGGTTCGCCTTACACGCCCGCCGTGAAGCTCCCCTCCAGCAGCGTCTCCCCGCCGTCGCAGAGGAACCACTCGATTTTTCCCGGCGGCAGGACCTGCCGCATACCGGCATCCCATTGGCACAGGCTTTCCTGGGGAATGGCCAGGGTTACGGTCCTCTCCTCTCCGGGGTTCAGATCCATTTTATCAAAAGCGCACAGCGCCCGCCGCCGGGAGGTGACAGCCCCCTGCGTCCGGTGGAGATACAGCTGCGGCACCGCACAGGCGGACCGGTCCCCCGTGTTGCGGACCGAAAATGTTACCGACGCCCCCTGACCGTCCGGGGTGTCCTGAGGCGGGGCGATGAGCGTCCAGGAGAACCGGCTGTAGGTCAGGCCGCTGCCGAACATATAGCGGGGCCGGCCCGTATCGCAGTAGCGCATCCCCTGATAAGAATCTTTATAATTATAGTACACCGGAAGCTGCCCCGCGTGGTCCGGCAGGGACACCGGAAGCCGCCCCGCCGGAGACAGCTCCCCGAACAGGAGCTTTGCCAGGGCTTCCCCGCCGGTCAGGCCCGGATAGAAAGCGCACAGAATGGCATCGGAGAGAGAGTCCGCCTCCGCCATCTCATAGGGCCGTCCCCCGATCAGGACGGTAACCACCGGCTTGCCGGCCGCCTTCAGCCGCCGGAGCAGTTCCAGCTGGGTTCCCGGCAGACGCAGCAGCCCCGCATCCACATTCTCGCCGCAGTCCATGGTGATCTCCTCCTGGTCTGCAAGGGCACCGTTGCTCTGAAAAGCGCCGCCGCCAAACCGGCTGGAGGTGCCTCCCAGTACCGCCAGAACCACGTCGGCCTCCCCGGCGGCCCAGGCCGCTTCCGCCAGATCCGCGGAGGACTGGCCAAAACGCAGGCAGCCCGACCGGCAGGACAGCTCCACCGGGCTCTCGTGAGTCTGGATCCAGCGCTCCAGCCCCTGCCGGACCGTGATTCCCCCGCCGGGACGCACCGGAGGCGTATAGTCCCCCAGCTGGCCGTAGAGATCGTCCGCGCCCGGTCCGGTGAGCAGGACCCGCAGGCGCTTTTTTCCGTCCAGAGGCAGAAGGCGGCCGCTGTTTTTCAGCAGCACCACGCTCTCCTCTGCCAGACGCTTCACCTGAGGATGGGTCTCCGGCGTGTAGCCCTGCCAGCGGCTGTCCTCAGGGATGTAAGGCTCCTCAAAGAGGCCCCGGCGGAATTTCAGCTCCAGCACACGGGCCGCCGCCTCGTCGATCCGGGCAGAGGAGACCAGCCCCCGCTCCACCGCCTCCTCCAGATGCCCGAAGGCCGAGTCCCACAGCCCCAGGTCCACGCCGGAAGCCAGCGCCAGCGCGCCGGAGGCCGTCCGGTCTCCGGTCACCGCGTCCAGCTGGTCGATGGCTACGCCGTCACTCATGACGATGCCGGTGAAGCCGTACTCCTCCCTCAGCAGGTTCCGCAGAAGCCAGGGGTTTGCGTGGCAGTACACGCCGTCGATCTCGTTGTAGGCCGCCATAAAGGAGGCGGCTCCCGCCTCCACGCAGGCACGCACGGCAGGCAGGTGGATCTCCCGCAGCTCCCGGGGGCCAATCCGGGCCGCGCTGGCGTTGACGCCGCCCGTGGTCTCCCCCTGGGCGCACAGATGCTTGGCGGTCACGTCTACCCCCTGGCTCCGGTATCCCCGGACTACCGCTCCCGCGAAGGCCGCGGCCAGCACCGGGTCCTCTCCGAAGCACTCCTCACTGCGGCCCCACCGGGGATCCCGGAGGATGTCCAAGGCGGAGACCAGGGCCAGATCCACCCCCATGGCCCGCAGCTGCCGGGCGCAGACCTTTGCCGCCTCCTCCAGCAGCGCCGGGGACCATGTAGCCGCCGATGCCAGGTTCACCGGCAGCAGGCAGCCGTCCAAAGCCTGATGGCCGTGGGGACATTCGGTGGTCATCAGCGCCGGGATGCCCAGGCGGGTGTGTTCCACCAGATACCGCTGGACCATGTTCCGGGCCCTGGGGGCCAGGACCCCGTCCAGTCCCGTATCGAAGTCCCGTCCGGACCATGGGTCCGCCCGGTACAGGCCGTACAGCGCGCCGATGCCGCCGTACCGGTCCGCCTCCCGGTAAAACTCCTCCGTCAGCCGGATATCCCCGCCATGCCGCTCGTAGCAGGCGAAGCCGTACAGCCGCTGGGTCAGCTGCCCCACCTTTTCCCGCAGGGTCATGCGGCCCAGCAGGTCCGCCGCCCGCTCTTCCGGCGGGAGATTGATGTTCCGATATGCTTCCATTGCGCTCCTCCCATGAATGAGGGGACGGTCCCGTCGGGCCGTCCCCTCTCGTATTTAGAACCTGTATTCACAGGCGGCGTTCAACGCCTGTGAATACTGGTTCTTAGTATTAGTACATGAAGTTACTTTATCATACTTTTTCGCTGTCCGCAACAGGGAATGCTCAGTGGATGCCGGAGAGCGCTTAGTGCTTATGACATGGGCAGGTCAGGACATAGGCTGCTGCCGCTGCATACTCAGCATCACTGTGGCCATGATCTGGATTTTGGCAAATGCCCTCGAAACACCAATGGATATGGGTTTCATCCAGACAAAATACATCCCCACATCCCATGCTGGTATAAAACGAGTATATGTGATGGTACGGAGTCCACTCCAACTCATGCCAACGCTCCCAAAACTCCTGAGGGATTGATGGCAAATCATACAAAAAGCGCTGCATGAAATCATCCGCAGTTTCTTCCGAAACACCAACATATACCCGTCCTGGCGGTTTCGGTGGCGCTGGTACAAAATCGCTGTTTACCTCGCCTGTGCCTTCTCCCGGATCAGCAATGACGCATGCCGCATGAGCGGGATGAGCGAGAAGGAGTGCGACAGACATCAGCAAAAGAAACAATCGTTTTTTCATGATATTCACCCCCTTTCTTCTAGTATATGACAGCACAGGACCCTGTGCCTACATGACCGGGCTGAAGTCCTTAAGCATTGCAAACAGCGCCGCCTCGCTGGTATATTTTCCAGGATCCCCCCACAATGTTTTGGGATTTGGATTATAGCACTTGGTTGACCTCGGGTCACCAGTACAAGCATCCATGCACGCAGACGCGGTTTTATTGGCACTGACATAATCGTCACATCCGCTGCACCAATAAACAGAACCAACCACTACTCTAACGTGGAGTCCATGACCTAAACGCGGGCATTTTACAGAGAAGATTTGATATGGATAATCTAGTTCTTTTACATATACCGCTCCTTCTCCGCAGGGGCACGCCGGTAATCTGCGCATGACCGACTTCTCCTCGCCGTAGGCGGCGGCGGTCACGGCCATCAGGGATAAGGCCATCACCATGGCCAGTACCAGGGCCGCCAGCTTCTTGCTCTTTTTCATTTTGTCTTTCTCCTCCTAATAATATATTTATCCAACGGCAAAAGCAGTCAAACACAACACCACGCATTCAGTTTACCACAAACCGCGCCGCTTGTCAATTTGAATCATAAAATTATTGTGAATCCCCTTGATTTTCGTTATTTCATCCAAAAACCCAAAAAGCCGTCCCTCCCGCAGGAGGGACGGCTTCCCATATTCCCTTATTTCATCCCCGCCGTGATAATGGCCATCTTATAGACCTCCTCGGCGTTGCAGCCGCGGCTCAGGTCGTTGATGGGGGCGTTGAGGCCCTGGAGGATGGGGCCGTAGGCCTCATAGCCGCCCAGGCGCTGGGCGATCTTGTAGCCGATGTTCCCCGCCTCGATGTTGGGGAACACGAAGGTGTTGGCGTAGCCCGCCACCTTGCTGCCGGGGAATTTCAGCTGTCCCACGGTGGGGGAGACGGCGGCGTCAAACTGCATCTCGCCGTCGATAGCGAATTCGGGAGCCAGCTCCTGGGCGATCCTGGTGGCCTCGGCGGACAGGGGCACGGTGGCGCCCTTGCCGGAGCCCTTGGTGGAAAAGCTCAGCATGGCCACCTTGGGGTCGATGCCGAAGAAGCGGGCGGTCCGGGCGGACTCCACGGCCACCTCCGCAAGCTTCTGGGCGGCGGAGACGGTGATGCTGCCCTCCTTGTCCACGCTGTCCTCATAGGAGATGTTGATGGCGCAGTCGCCCATGCACAGCATTTTCAGGGCCTCGTCGCCGGTGTCCCGCTTCATGATGAAGCAAGAGGAAACCAGGTGCGCGCCGGGCTTGGTCTTGATGAGCTGGAGGGCGGGACGGACGGTGTCGGCGGTGGAGTAGGTGGCCCCGCCCAGCAGGGCGTCGGCCTTGCCCAGCTTCACCAGCATGGTGCCGAAGTAGTTGCCCTTTTTCAGGGCGGCGCGGCAGTCCTCCTCGCTCATCTTGCCACGGCGCAGCTCCACCATTTTGGCGGCCATCTCGTCCATCCCGGCGTAGGTCTCGGGATCGAGAATCTCGGCCTTGCTGACATCGAAGCCGTTCTTTGCGGCGGCGGCGTTGACCTCGTCCGCATTGCCCACCAGGATGACGTTCATCAAATCCTCCCGGATAAGGCGGGCGGCGGCCTCCTGGATGCGGGCGTCGGGGCCCTCGGTGAAGACAATGGTGCGGCGGTTTTCCTTCAAATTTTTCAAAAGAGCGGTAAACATGTTTAGTCCTCCGTATGTATTTTCGTTTTGCAGGGGAAAAACCTGCACAGATATTTTTATTATACACCAAAGAGGGCGGGGGCTCAATGGGGAAATCGAAAAATTTTTGCCTCCCCCCGGGGCGGCGGTCCTCCCTTCCGGAGAAACAGGCGGCTCTCCAGGGCGGCAGAAAAAAACTCTTGACAAGTAAACTTGGCGGTGCTATCATAAGGCATGACAAGTTTACTTGGCAAAAAGGAGGTCTATTATGAACAAAGACGATATCCTGGCGAAGAGCCGGGCGGAAAATGCCGCCCGCTATATGGACGAGCGCGAGCGGGATCTGCGCCTGCGGGAGGACTCTGCTGCCTTTGGCTTCGGCCTGCTGCTGGGTCTGGTGCTGTTTACCGTCAAGGTCCTCCGGGGCCAGAACGCCTCTGACATTCTGGCCCTGGTGACGGGAATGAGCGCGGCAGGTTTTTTCTATCGCCTGATAAAGGCAAAAAGCCGGAAGAAGTTTGATATCTGCTGGGCGTCCCTCTGCACCCTGATGACGCTGTTTTTCCTGTACCGCTTCTTCGTGGGAGCGCCGTGATGGACGGCAAGCTGATCCTGAAAAACCGCCTCAAGGAGGCCCGGACGGAGCGGGACCTCTCCCAATCCGCCCTGGCGGAGCTGGTGGGCGTGAGCCGCAACACCATCAGCTCCATCGAGACCGGCCAGTTCAATCCCACCGCCAAGCTGGCCCTGGTGTTGTGCATTGCCCTGGACAAAAAATTCGAGGAGCTTTTCTACTTCTGAAAAGCAGAAAAAGAGGCAGCACATTCTGCAATGTGCTGCCTCTTGGCGGCTGTAACAGCGGCCGGGGATTACTTAATCACCAGGATGGTGGAGGTTTCGTTGATATGTCCCAAAAACGCCTCGCCGTTGGTGGAGAAGCCGATGCTGGGATACCGGCCGAACAGGGCGCAGTAGGGCTCCACTTGGTCCTCGTTGAGGATTTCCAGGGTGCGGTACAGGCAGTTGAAGTTGATTACACCGGCGGGCGGGGTCCGGATCGCCTCATCCAGCGCCTTCTTGGTATCGTCCACAATGTTGCCGATCTTCAGGACGTTGATCTCCGTGCCCTCCGGAAGGCCGCAGTGGAGGGTGATGCCGCCGTCCT
>JAAZZJ010000143.1 GCA_014237695.1 Oscillospiraceae bacterium
GGGCGGGGCGGCATGGTGCTGCGGCCATTGAGCCGTCCGCCGTCCTCTACTTCCAGGGAAGGCGTGGTCATGTCGCCCTCCAGACTGCCTGTTTTTTGCAGCAGCAGACGCTCCCGGGCACAGACCACACCCTCGATGCGGCCCGCCATGCGAATCACATCTGCCGTCACCGGCCCCTTCACCAAGCCGGTAGGGGCGATGATGACCGCACCTTTCAGGTCTATCTCACCCTCCACGGTTCCCTCCACCTGGATAATCCCCTCGCCCCGCAGCGTACCGGTTACCGTTGCACCGGCGGCAATCACCGTGCTGCTGGGCGGCTCGGGCAGGCTGGGAAGGTCTTCATATGGCTCCTGGACAAGGGACTCTTCGTCTTCGGCTCGTGCCGATCTCCCAAACAAACCCATTATGATTTCTCCTTTAATGAATGATGTACTTATCCGGCCGGCCGGCCGAAAGATGTCCTTATTTTAACACAGTTTTTCCGCCTTGGCAAGGGCTTGACCGGACTCATTTCCGGCCGCCGGCAAAAACCACTTGCGGGAACGGGGAAAATCGGCTATAATAGCAATCATCAAATGACCGGTATCCGCTATTTCGCCGGAACTGTACCATCATTGCAGCTCAGTCCCGCTGCAGCACATTCGTCAGCTTGAAAGGAGTACATCATGAGCTATTTCGAGGAAATGACCCAAAAGGCAAAGGCCGCAGTATCCACAGCCGCCGAAAAGGCCAGGGAGGTTGCCGATTCCGCCAAGATTTCCGCCGCCATCATCGCAGAAAAGCGGGAGCTGGACAAGAGCTACCGGGCGCTGGGACAGTGGTACGCCTGTGAATACGGCGCGGGAGAGGTCCCGGAGGCGGTTGCTGACATCATGGCCGCCGTACGCGCGTCCCAGGACAGGATTGCCGAACTGCAGGCCAGCCGGGAGGCGGCTGAGAGTGCGGAATCCACCTCTCCTGAGGAGGGGGCGGTCTGCCCTGTCTGCGGAAAGATCACCAACACCAAGTTCTGTCCCCACTGCGGTGCGCCTATGGAATAAGCAGATAAAAATGAGGAGCCGGAGGCTCCTCATTTTTGAACGGAGGAAAACGATGCTGGACAGAAGTGAGATCGGCAAGCGCGGATATCTGAACGAGCCCTACCGGCTGTTCCATCTGCGGGATGACCGGGCGCTTGCGCTGGACTACCACTACCATGAATTTGATAAACTGGTGCTGCTGCTGGGCGGGCGGGTGACTTACCATATCGAGGGGAAGCGCTACCCCCTTCAGCCCATGGATATTCTGTTGGTCAGCCGGAACCTGATCCATCTGCCGGCGGTGGAATCCGGGCCGGTCTATGAACGGATGGTTCTCTGGATCGACCGGGAATTCATGTCCCGGTTCAGCACGCCGGAGGCGGAGCTGTCAGGCTGTTTCAGCCTGACAGCCCGGCGGGGTATCCACCTGTACCGTCCCCGGGGCGAAGAACGCTCCCGCTGGCGGACCCTGTTCGAGGATGCGGAAGCGGCGGTCGGGGACGAGGGCTTCGCCTCCCGGCTTTTGGCGGATACCTGCGTACTGCAGCTGCTGGTAGCTCTGAATCGGGCCGTCCGCGCCGCGCCGGAGGAGGCAGACCCGGCGTCCTACCGGTTTGACCCCAAAATGGAGGAGATAACCCGCTATATTCTGGCGCATCTGGGCGAGGAACTGAGCATCGACCGGCTGGCAGGGGCTTTCTTTCTCAGCCGCTACTATCTGATGCACCGGTTCAAGGAGGTCTACGGCTGTTCCGTTCATCAGTACATCCGTCAAAAGCGTCTGCAAAAGGCCGCCGAGGCTATCCGGCGGGACATACCGGTACTCAAGGCCGCCGAGGACGCGGGGTTCGGGGATTACTCCGTCTTCCTCCGTGCTTTCCGCGCCGCATATGGGAAGAGTCCGAGAGAGTGGAAATGACAAATAAAATAGCGCTGAAACACCGCAAAGGCTGCCCATAAGGGTGGCCTTTGCGGTATTCTTGTCATCTAGCTGCACAACTGTGTGCAACAATGGCTCGCTTTAGCCTGCATTTTATAGGAAGCCATTTGAAGGAGGCGGCGCTATGAGAAAGACCTATGGGTATATCAGGGTCTCCAGCTCAGACCAGAACGAAAACCGGCAGCTTCTGGCCATGCTCGAGGCCCGGGTCCCAGAAAGCCGTATTTTTATGGACAAACAGTCTCTCCCCCTCAATCTCAAAATTTTTTGTGACGTAGCCGCAGGCTGTGTCGTGTATCAGGGTGAAAGACAGCCTTAATACAAGCGAAAGGAGGATAAGGATGGACGACCAACAGATTGTCGATTTGTACTGGGCACGCGCTGAAAACGCTATATCAGAAACCGTACACAAGTACGGCAGATATTCTGAATATGTGAGCGCGGTGAGTGGTATTGATGCGAAGTTTGCCGTTTACGAGACAGTTGGATATGCAAGCGCATACTTTATCGACAATGGTATGCTTTATAGCGTTTCTGTTGGAGGCTTTGCTGAGGAAGATAATATAGACCTTGCCGAATATCTTAAAGGGCTAATTGATACCTTTGAATGATGGACTTATATACCGCCCCTTTTTCATGCCCGGTGGCATCCTTGCTGATACCCTTAATGGAAGTTAATCATAGCAGAGGTACTCGATGGAATTATTTGAAAGGGGGTATGCCTCTGGCGACAACGCATATTATTCCCATACACATCAACAAGAGCAAGACACTGGCACAGTGTTTGTCTGACCGAATGGGTTATGGGGAAAATCCCGAAAAGACAAACGGCGGAGAGTATCATGCGGTGATAGATGGGCAGACCCACGGACCCTTCAGTGAAACAACAATGATGACGATGGCGGCAGAAGGGAACCTTTCCCGGGAGAGTCTGGTCTGGAAGCCCGGAATGCCGGACTGGACGCAGGCTTGCAAAGTACGTGAGCTGCAAAAGATCTTTCCTCCGACCCCGCCGCCCATGCCTCCGGAAAACAGCAGACAGTAAAACAGCAACTCCCTGCGGGATATACCCGCAGGGAGCTTCCACTCATTCAAAGAAAAATCCGGCCGTCATATCCAGATAGTTCTCGCCGCTGTAAGCCGGATATGCTTTCTTCACCTCCGCCTTGAAAGCTTCGCCATCCTGGCAGGCGGCGGCGATGGCTTTCAGCCGCTCCAGATAGCTGATCTTGGTCCGGGCATCCTTCAAGTCCTCCGGCGTGTAGTGGGAGGTAAGGATCAGATCATATCCCTTTCTGATGTACGCATTCAACTGGGCGATCATCCCGTCCGCATGGCCCGCGCCCGCCACGATGGAATGACAGTCATGGCCCAGCATATGCGTATAGACCGCGTTGATCTCCGGGATCTCCACATCAAACGCCTCGGCGGTCCGGTGGACGATGAACTCGATGCCGCCGATGGTCACCGGGCCCTCCCCGATCACATGAGTGACGGCATGGATACCGCTGTCAAAGGCGCTTCCGAATGCCGCGGCGAACTGATCGATCAGCGCCCTGCCGCCGCCCTTCTCCGCATACTCCACCGCATTGGCCGTGGCATACTTGGGAATATCCCTCAGGAAAGATGCCCCCGCCCCGTGGTAGGCCACCAGCATCCCGGCCACCGTCTTACCCTCCAGATAACCGCTCAGCGCGGCGATGCTGTCTACGAAGCAGGGGGATTCCAGGACCACGAACTGCCCGGCCTTCTCCAGCAGGAACACTTCATCCGCCAGCGGGTCGCCGGTCTGATAAGCATGGAGCTTCACACCGTTGAAATCATAGACGTGCATCTCACCCTGATTGAGTTTGATTGTTGTAAAATTGCGCTTGTTCATGATAAAGTACCTCCAGATGGTTTGCCGCCCGGGATGTTCTCCCTTCGACACATTCATCATAACAGAGCGGCGCAGATCTGGGAAGTACGCACAATATTGTGGTATAGGCACCTGTCGGTAACTGTCTTGACGGTACGGCCTCCGGTGGGCTACAATGGACGCAGAAGATCATTTGAACGGAGGGTGCAACATGATAGAACAATCCCTGCCCGCCTGTCCGGTAGAGACCACGCTGACGCTCATCAGCGACAAATGGAAGGTGCTGATCCTGCGGGATCTGCTCTCCGGTACGAAGCGCTTCAGCGAGCTGAAACGCTCCATCAACGGCGTGAGCCAGAAGGTCCTGACCGCTCAGCTCCGGCAGATGGAGGACAGCGGCCTGCTGACCCGAACCGTCTACCCGGAAGTGCCCCCCAGAGTGGAGTACACCTTAACCGATCTGGGGTACAGCCTCCAGCCGGTCCTGGAGGCCATGCGGGACTGGGGTCTCCGGTACAGGGAGCGGTCCGCCGCGCTTTGACGTCACTCCCCCCGATCCAGCAGCTCCCCGTATTCCTCCAGCGCGGCCAGAGCCTTCCCGTTGGGGCGGTACAGGTACCGGTGGCCGCCCTCCTCCATCTCCCGGTCGAACCAGCCCAGTACGTTACGGCCCAAGATGGTCCCGGCGTTGGGGGGGCCGCCCAGCCTTTTCACGTCCTCCGCCCGCAGGGGACCGTTCTCCTGTAAGAGCCTCGCTGTCAACAGAGCCTGCTCCTTATAGGCCGTGAGAATCTTTTTTCTGGACACGCCGCCGGTGTTGACACTGCCCGTCCGGGATTCGTGTTCCCGGATCACCGCCAGACGGCGCTTTTTATCCCGGCGGGGGGCGGACGCCTCCTTTGGATGGACCGCCACATCGACCTGCGGGATGCCCCGGCTGGTAAAGCCCACAAAAATGAGACCCAGCTCCAGCCTCCGGCACAGGGACTGCATGTCCCGGACCTGAGGGGACATGTATCCTCTTTTCGGCAGGGGCACGGCCACGTAGACCCCATCCGCCACCCGCTGGCGGTCCAGCGCCTGATAGACCAGCTCAAGAGTGAATCCCTTTTTCAGCTCCACCACGATCAGTTCTCCGTCCCGCATGGCAGTGACGTCGCAGTCCTTTACCTCTCCCTTGACCTCGTAGCCCAGACCCGCCAGATAGTCTCGGACGGGACCGTACAGATCGCTCTCCCGCAGCTTTTCCACAGCTCAGTATCCCTTCGTCCGGTCCACCAGGTTCTCCGGCAGCTTCCCCGCACCGTAGAGAGCCAGGTCCCGGCAGAACATATCCACATCCAGACCGCAGGTCAGGCTCAGGGACATATTGCCGGAAATATGAGGGGTGATGATGGTATTGGGGCAGCTCCACAGGGGGTGATCCGCCGGGAGGGGTTCCGGGACCATGACGTCCAGCCCCGCTCCGGCCAGCCGCCGGGACTGCAGGGCCTCCACCAGCGCCTCCTGATCGATGGCAGCCCCCCGGCCCACGTTAATGACATATGCCGCAGGCGGCAGCAGGGCGATCCGCTCCCGGGTCAGGATGCCTGTCGTCTCCGGCGTGGCGGGCAGGGCCATGATAAGTAAGTCCGCCGTTGGGAGGACAGCGTCCAGCTCACTGACCGGCAAAACCCGGTCGAAGGCCGGTTCTCCGGACCTTCCGCTGCGGCACACACCGGTGACGGAGGCCCCCAGCGCCTTCATCCGGCGGGCGGTATTGGAGCCGATATCCCCGGTCCCCAGCATGACCACGCGGCTTCCGCTGATGGACCGGATGGGGGCATGGAAGGGCCACTCCCGCCGCGCCAGTGCAGGCAGATACTCCGGCATCCGCCGCAGGAGCATCAGGGAAATCATGACGACATGCTCGGAGATAGCGGGACCGTAAGCCCCGGAGGAGTTGGAGAGCAGGCAGTCCGGGCGGGGCCAGAGATTTTCGTCCAGATAGCCTTCGATCCCGGCGAAGTCGCTGCACAGCCACTTCAGGCTTTTTGCGCCCTTCAGCAGGGCGGGGTCGATATGTCCATAGATGATCTCGTAGTCCTTCAGATTTTCTTCCAGAGCGGCGGCGTCCTGAGGGTTCTCATAGTAGTCGGCGGTGAAGCCTGCGGCTTCAGCCGTTTTGTCGATCTTTTCCCGGTAGGGGGCCGTCATGAAGCCGGTATAGACTGCGATCTTTTTCATGCGTGTTTCCTCTTTTCTGTTGGTTCCCCCAGCGGGGAGCGGGACACTGTACTGAGGGGCGCGGACTTTAAGATCTGTTCCGCTGTCTTCAGTCCATCGGCGGCGGCGGACATGATGCCGCCTGCATAGCCCGCGCCCTCTCCGCAGGGCCAGAGGCCCCCGATGGGGGATCGGGCGTTTTCATCACGGAGGATGCGCAGCGGACAGGAGGAACGGCTCTCCACCGCCGTCAGGACGGCGTCCGGGCCGGCGTAGCCTTTGACTTTTTTGTCCAGTATGGGCAGAGCCTCGGCCAGGGATTCACAGAGCCACCGGGGCAGGACTTCCCACAGGTTACACCACCGCACTCCGGGCCGGTAGGTCGGGCGGACTTTTCCGGGCCCTTGGGACGGACGGCGGAGCAGGAAGTCCTCTACCCGCTGGGCGGGGGCGATGTAGCCGCCGCCTCCGGCGGCATAGGCGCGGGCCTCCAGTTCGCGCTGGAAAGCGATTCCCGCCAGCGGACCGTTTCCCGGGAAATCTGCCGGGGTGACGCTGGCCAGCAGTCCGCCGTTGCAGTTTTCGCCGTCACGGGCGCAGCGGCTCATGCCGTTGGT
>JAAZZJ010000144.1 GCA_014237695.1 Oscillospiraceae bacterium
GGCATGGAACACACCACGCTGCACCTGCTCTATTCGCGGTTCTGGCACAAGTTCCTCTATGACATCGGCGTGGTCCCCACCAAGGAGCCCTATCAGAAGCGCACCAGCCACGGCATGATCCTTGGCGAGGGCGGCGAGAAGATGAGCAAGTCCCGGGGCAACGTGGTCAACCCGGACGATATCATCCAGGCCTACGGCGCGGACACCCTGCGAATGTATATCATGTTCATCGGCGACTTCGAGAAGGCCGCCGCCTGGTCCGACAACGCGGTAAAGGGCTGCAAGCGGTTCCTGGACCGTGTGTGGAACCTCTCCGAGAGCTGCACGGCCGGCGAGGCGTACACCCCCGCCAACGAGGCCGGCATCCACAGGACCATCAAAAAGGTGTCCGACGACATCGAGGCCATGAAGTTCAACACCGCCATCGCCGCCATGATGGCTCTGGTGAACGACTTCTACGCCAACGGCTGTTCCAAGGGGGACATGAAGACCCTGCTGCTGCTGCTGAGCCCCTTCGCGCCCCATATGTGCGAGGAGCTGTGGGAAACCATGGGCTTCGCCGCCGCCGAGGGCAGGATGGCCTGCCAGATGAGCTGGCCCGCCTACGACGAGAGCAAGACGGTGGCCTCCTCCGTGGAGATGGCCGTCCAGGTCCAGGGCAAGCTCCGGGGCACCATCAACGTCCCCGCAGACAGCGAGGAGGCCGCGGTGGTGGAAGCCGCCAAGGCCGTGGACAAGGTGGCCCGTGCCATCGAGGGCATGGAGATCGTGAAGGTCATCCACGTGAAGAACAAGCTGGTGAACCTGATTGTGAAGCCCGCAAAATAAGAATGACGCGGCGCGGTATGCCCTGGCATACCGCGCCGCTTGCGCAGAGGAGGATATCACATGGAATACACACGGGAGCAGCTTGTGGAGGCCAGACGCCAGATCGGCTCTACCCTCCACAAGCTGCGGGAGACCATCAGGACCTTCGAGGCCAAGGAGGAGCCCCAGCGGTATAAGTCCCAGATTACCCTGGCCAGGCGGCGGGTGGAGGCGTTCACCATCGCCAATGAGCTGATCGGCCGGGAGCTGGCCGGAGAGCGGCAGGAGGCGTGACATGCGGGGAAAGAAACTGGCTTGCAGGAGCGTACTGAGCCTGCTGCTGCTTTCTCTGCTGGTTTACAGGCTTGTACCCGTTGTCCGGAATTTTGCGGCATACCGGGAGTATTGCAAATGGGACTGGAACCTTGCGGACCTGTCCTTAGAGATGCTCCCCGCAATGCTGGCGGTCTTCGCCGCAATGCTGGCCGCCATCTGCATCGTCCGGCTGGGACCGTTTCTGGTCCTTGCAGGCAGCATTCTGGCGAATTGGGTGAGGTCTCCCCTTGATCGGAATATGTATATTTTGTGTATTCTTGCCTGCGCGGTTGTATTTCTGGGAGAGGGCTTCTTTGTTTTTGTGGGATGGATGGGCGGATCGAGCCACAGCTGGGAAATGCCATGGGTGAATCTGGCAGCCGCTCTGCTGGATCTGACGGGCCTCTTACTGGTATCGGACCACCGGAAACGCGGCTGAACAGAATACAGGTTGTTTTTCAAAAAAAGTCTTGACCTGGAGTACGCTCCAGATGATATGCTGGGAGACAGGGAGAAATAAGAACCTGTATTCATAACCGGGGGATGCCGGATGGACGAGGATTTTTCTCGTCAGACAAGGAGATTTGCCGAAGCAATCCTGACGGATTGCAAGGGAAATTGACGCAGTATGGCGGGAAAAAGACCAGCCAGACGGCATGCAACGGTTGTGAATACAGATTCTAAGAACATTGAAGGGAGATAAACAGACATGGAATACCGTACATTAGGCCGCACCGGTATCCGGGTGAGCGAGATCGGCATGGGCTGCGAGGGCTTTTCCGGCAAGACGGCGGCGCAGGTCCGGGAGATGGTGGACCTTATGGACTCCGCCGGAGTCAACTGCATCGACCTGTACACCCCGGAGCCGAAGCTGCTGGACAATCTGGGCCGGGCCCTGGAGGGGCGGCGGGAGAAATTCATCCTCCAGAGCCACATCTGTGCCGTCTGGCAGAACGGGCAGTACAAGCGGACCCGCGATCCGGACGAAGCCAGGGCCGGTTTTGCGGACCGGCTCCGCCTCCTTCGGACCGGCTATGCGGACGTGGGAATGATCCACTACGTAGACACCGTAAGCGACTGGAACGGCGTTGTGGAGAAGGGGATTCTGGACTACGCCCTGGAGCTGAAGGCGGCGGGAACCATCAAGTGCGTCGGTCTCAGCAGCCACAGCGCGGAGGCCGCCCTGGCGGCGGTGGAGACCGGGAAGATTGACGTGCTGATGTTCAGCGTCAACCCCTGCTACGACCTCCAGCCCGGAGAGAAGAGCATCGAGGAGCTGGGCGACCCGGGGAGCTATGACCGGCCTCTGGTGAACATGGACCCCAGGCGTCAGGCTCTGTATGAGACCTGCCAGCGGCTTGGCGTGGGCATCACGGTCATGAAAGCCTTCGGCGGCGGCGACCTGCTGAAGGCGGATATGTCTCCGGCGGGGGTATCTTTGACGGCGGTGCAGTGCCTCCACTACGCCCTGACCCGCCCGGGAGTGGCCTCCGTGCTGTGCGGAGCCAGATCTCTGGAGGAACTGCGGGCCAGCATCGCCTACGAGGACGCCGCCCCGGATGAGCGGGACTACGCCGCCGCCTTTGCCGCCATGCCGAAGATCAGCTGGACAGGGCACTGCATGTACTGCGGACACTGTGCCCCCTGCCCCCAGGGTATCAGTGTGGCCAGCGTAACCAAATTCCTGAACCTCTGCAAGGCCCAGGGGGAAATCCCTGAGACCGTCCGGGAGCATTACGGCGCCCTGCCCCACAAGGCGGGGGAGTGCGTCCAGTGCGGCGCCTGTGAGAAGCGGTGCCCCTTTGGCGTAGCCGTGACGGAAAATATGCGGCAGGCAGCGGCGCTGTTCGGTGCGTAAAGGAGGGCCGGAAGCGTGACCATTGCGGAAACCAGCAAAAAATATGGGCTGACTGCCGACACCCTGCGGTATTATGAACGCATTGGGCTCATTCCTCCGGTGCCGCGGACCAAGGGCGGCGTCCGGAATTATGATGACGCGTCCTGCGGATGGATTGAGTTGGTCAGGTGTATGCGCTCCGCCGGGGTGCAGATCGAGGCGCTGATTGAATACGGTGCGCTGTGCCGTCAAGGGGAGGGCACAGAGGAGCGCCGGAAAGAGATCCTCTTGGAGCAGCGGGCGCTGCTTCTGGGCAGGATGGAGAAAATGCAGCGTTCTCTGGACCGGCTGGATTACAAGATCGCAAACTACGATCAGATTCTGCGGGGTAAATAGCGGCAAACGGCGCAAGGGCGGTCCTGTGAGAACAGAGGACCGCCCTTTTTCTTCAGCAGATTTCCGTCAGAGATAGCTCTCGATCCGCTCCAGCTCCTCCCGGGCTAGCTGCTGCACGCCTGCAAAATCCACGTGGGGGTGGTAGAGCGCCTCCAGCTGGTCGTGGGCGGCTTTGGCCTCCCGGAGGGCGTCCAGGCCCTCCTCCCGAAGGGCGGCGGATACCCGGGCCGAGAAGCGGAGCCGCGCCTTGTACCGCTTGATGCAGGCAGGATCCACCATGGCGTCCAGGCGCACCCGGCGGTAGGCGGGGCCGGTGTAGGCCATGCCCTCCCGGCTGGTGACGAAGGCCAGCCCCAGCTCCGGCAGCAGCAGGTGCTGCATCTGCTCCACGTGTTCCGGATCAGGGCAAACCACGGCCCGAAAGCCCCGGGCGGCGGCGGCAGCATGGAGCCGCAGGATTACGGAGGCGGCCAGGCCGTAGGTGTCCTGAAGCTGGTAGACCTTGGGGCACAGCGCCTGGACAGAGTCAAACCGCCAGACGGGGCCCTGACAGGTCAGACTGCCCAGGAACCGGCAGGCATCCCCGCCGCCGTTTCCTTTTCCGCGCAGCTCCCGGCCGATGATCCCGTCGGTGCGCCGCAGGAGCTTCCCGGCGTCCAGCCCTTCCCGCATCAGGGCGGCGGCACTGTCCGACATCTGCCGCGCCGCGCCCAGCGCCCGGTAGGCCCTCTGGTAGGCGGCGGACACTGCGTTGGTGCAGCGGATGATATCTGACCGGGATTTCTTAAGGGCGGCAATGTCGTAAAACTGTCCCAGATTTACGTAGCGGCCAGCGGCGGCGGGATATTGGGGCTCGATGACGTGGGGCGCGGTACCATCCACGATAGCGGTCCGGATACGGGGAATATGTACGCCGTCCAGGGACTGCGGATCACCGGAGCAGTAGAGATACTCCACCTCCTCGCCTCTCTCCTCCATGGCCTTTCCGATGGTACGCATCAGCGTGGATTTGCCAACGCCCGGCCCTCCTTTAAGGACCAGAAGATCATGGAAGTCCTCCGGCCTGCAGAAGCGGGGAAACAGGGTCTGAAACCCCTGGCCGCTGTTCGCGCCCAGAAAAAAATGGGTCGTACTTGTCATAAAATACTCCTCCCAACTTATTGGATTCTCTCTCCACAATATGCACCGTGGGAGAGTGATGACAGTCCGGGGAGGTGTGACATGATACTGGACGAGATGTATCAGAAGTTGTACCAATAGGTGACGGTATGCAGATTGGCGAGAAAAATTTTTTGCCTGGCAAGGAAGAAACTCGCAGGAATCCTGACGGATTTCAAGAGTTTCTGACGCAGCCAGACGAAAAATTTTCCGTCAGGATGCGTGCCGGCGCCTATTGGTACAGCTTCACATAATACCTCTCCAGCGCCCGGAGCAGCCAGCGGAACCGGCCAACCTGAACGATTCTTCCATATATTGAGATAATCCTCTATTCCCATTCCGCCGAATGCGTGGTATACTAGCGCCATAAGCCAACCGGGCGGCGGCCCAATTTGAAATTTTGAAGGAGAAGAACGATATGTCTATTTTGGTTTGCGGCGGAGCCGGTTATATCGGCAGCCATACCTGCGTGGAGCTTCTGGAGGCCGGGTATGATATCGTAGTGGCGGACAACCTCTGCAACGCCAGCGAGGAAGCTCTGCGGCGGGTGGAGAAGATCACCGGAAAAAAGGTCCCCTTTGTCAAGACGGAGCTGTGCCATGAGGACGAGGTGGAGGCCCTGTTCGCCCGGCATCCCGGTATTGATGCCGTCATCCACTTCGCCGGGCTGAAGGCTGTGGGGGAGAGCGTGGCCAAGCCCCTGGAGTATTATGCCAACAACCTTATCAGCACCCTCTGCCTTCTGGCCGCCATGCGGCGCCATGGAGTGAAGAACTTTGTTTTCTCCTCCTCCGCCACCGTCTACGGCGATCCCGCCGCCGTGCCGATCCGGGAGGATTCTGCTACCGGCGGGACTACCAATCCCTATGGCACCAGCAAGCTCTTCCAGGAAAAAATGCTCATGGACATCTGCGCCGCCGACAAGGAGCTGAACGTAGCCCTGCTGCGCTACTTCAACCCCATCGGGGCTCACGAGAGCGGCCTCATCGGTGAGGACCCCAACGGCATCCCCAACAATCTGGTGCCCTATATCGCCAAGGTGGCGGTGGGACAGCTGGAAAAAGTCCATGTCTACGGCAACGACTATCCTACCCCCGACGGTACCGGCGTGCGGGATTATATCCACGTGGTAGATCTGGCGCGCGGTCACGTGGCGGCGCTGAAAAAGCTGAATACCGGATGCGGCCTTTTCGTGTGCAACCTGGGTACCGGCAAGGGCTACAGCGTGCTGGATGTCCTCCACGCCTATGAGAAGGCCTGCGGACACGAACTGCCCTACGTCATTGATCCCCGCCGTCCCGGGGACATTGCCGCCTGCTACGCCGATCCCGCCAAGGCCCGTGACGAGCTGGGCTGGGAAGCCGGTTTCGGCATCGAGGATATGTGCGCCTCCTCCTGGAAGTGGCAGTCCGGGAATCCCAATGGGTATAAGGGGTAAGAGCCTGTATTCATAACCGGGGGAGGCCGGAGCAGGCAGCGGAGAACCTGCGGGGCCGGGGCATCGGCGGCCTGACCTTCCGCACGTACCGCTCGAATCACGGCTGAGGCCTCTGTTTGGCGGGAGTTTTTTCAAAATGTAATAAAGTTTCGCCCCTTTTCCCGAACAGGAAAAGGGGCGAAACTTTATAAACCGACAAAACCGCGTCTTGACAAGAGCGAATGATACCTATATTATAAAGGAAATGCCGAATCCATCCCCCCAGGCGAATAGATAAGGAATTTCTCCGCCTGCGTATATACGCTGACAGATTTGGCATAACTGGAACAGAAACCTATAGGAAGGGGAAGGATGCTCCATGGCAGAACGTATCACCAGCCGTGCAAATCCTCTTATGGCACATATCCGCAGGCTGGCCGCATCCCGTTCCCACCGGTATGAGACGGGGGAGTTCCTGGGTGACGGGGTGAAGCTGCTGGAGGAGGCGGCGCACTGGGGCGCGGCGCTGACAGCGGTGGTGTATACGCCGGGGACGGCGCTGCCCGCGCTGCCGGAAGGGGTGCGGCTGGTGGAGGTCCCTGAGGATGTTATGCGCTCCGTCAGTCCCATGGAAGCCCCTCAGGGAGCCCTGTTCCTGGCC
>JAAZZJ010000145.1 GCA_014237695.1 Oscillospiraceae bacterium
CGCATCCAGAACCGGGTGGGGTTATATCTGAACGAGCAGAAGTAAGGCGGGACCGCGTGGGCGGTCCCGCCACTGCGCAGTCCGCCGGGAATTTCTTCTTGCGGACGGGGGAAATGTGTAGTAAAATGGGAATGTAGGCTGAAAAAGGAGGAATCGCGATGAAAAAGTATATGTGGATGCTGGCCCTGCTGGTGGTATTCCTCCTCCCCGCCTGCGGGGAGAGCCAGCTCTCCCTTGAATCGGAGGAAGGGATTTTAACTTATGCCGCGCTGAATCCGGTATCCAGTGAAACGCAGCGTGCCGTAGACCGGTTTAATAAAAACCACGAGGATGTCCAGATAGAAATACGGGACTACACGGACGAGGGCGGCCTTGAACGTCTCCAGACGGAACTGGTACTTGGAAAAGTCCCCGATATCATGGAGATGCACTACTTTGGGAAGTCTTCAGATAGAACACGCGAAGTTGTAAACGGAAGTACCGCCAGTTGGCGATATACAGGAAACAGCACGCTGGAGCGCCCGGCGGACGAGTACTGGATGCCCTATCGGATAATGGCGCAAAAAGGATATCTGGAGGACCTGTGGCCCTATATCGAAAACGACCCGGAGCTGGGCCGTAACGGGGTTTTGCAGGCGCCAATGAAGGCAGCCGAGGTGAACGGCGGTCTTTATATTCTTTTTATGGAGGTTCGCATCAACACAGTGATGGGGCCGGAGAGCATCGTGGGAAAGCGATACAGCTGGACGCTGGAGGAGCTTCTGGAGACCTTTTCCACCATGCGGGAGGATTCTACCATCCTGCGGTATAGCGCGACAAAGAGGGATTTATTTTTTGATCTGCTCTGCCAGTCGTTAAATAAATATGTAGACATGGGTACTGGGACATGTTCCTTTGACAGCCAGGACTTCCGGGATATGCTGGCATTTTTGAAGTGTTTTCCCGATGAGGTTGACCTTGCCGATCCCAGGGAAGAAGCGGATGAGGCCATGGAACGTGTCAGGACCAAACGGCAGATGCTGGAGGTCACCCAGATCTGCTGGCCGGAGGACTTGATTCGCAGAGACGGCTTTTGGCAGGAGTATTCCGCCTTTCCCGGCTGCCCGACAGCGGACGGAAGCTCAGGGAATTCGTTTTATCCCATGGGAGATGTTCTGGCCATGTCCTCCACATGCAAGAATAAGGACGCCGCCTGGGAGTACATCCGTGAGCTTATCAAGCCGCGGCGCAGTAAGAGCAGCGCAGTTGTTGCTTATGTCAGTATCCCGGTAAACCTTCATGATTATGAACTTTTTTTATGGGGGAATCTGGTGTATATTATGGAAAACTGCAGAAAATATATGCCGAAAAATCCGACACAGGCTATTGTACCGTGGCGTCCTTACGGATATTTTGGCCCGGAGATATACCCCATGGAACTCCTGACGGAGGAAGACATGGAACGTTTCGAGACCCTGCTCAACAGCACCACCCTCCTCTACTGGCCTGACGATGAGCTGTCCAACATCGTATGGGACTCCATCGGCCCCTACCTCGCCGGGGACCGGAGCCTGGACGACACCGTGGCCCTGGTCCAGAACCGGGCGCAGCTGTATGTGAATGAGATGCGGTAGCGGGCGGAGGCCCCGGCATTTTCCGCTTTCGGAAAAATAACACTGGAAAACCGGACCCGTCTGTGATATACTGTCATTATCATAGATTAGGAGGGATTTCCACATGCCGTATATTCTTGCCGCGATTGGCGTCATCATCCTCATCCTGCTGGTTACCAACATTCAGGTGGTCCAGCAGTCCCGTGCTTTTGTTGTGGAGCGCCTGGGGGCTTACCAGACCACCTGGGGCGTGGGCGTCCATATCAAGCTGCCCTTCATTGACCGGGTGGCCAAGCGGGTCAGCCTCAAGGAGCAGGTGGTTGACTTCGCGCCTCAGCCTGTTATCACCAAGGATAACGTCACCATGCAGATCGACACCGTCATCTACTTCCAGATCATCGACCCCAAGCTGTACGCTTACGGCGTGGAGCATCCCATGAGCGCCATCGAGAACCTGACTGCCACCACGCTCCGTAATATCATCGGTGATTTGGAGCTGGACCAGTCTCTCACCAGCCGGGACCATATCAACACCCAGATGCGCTCGATTCTGGACGAGGCAACGGACCCCTGGGGCATCAAGGTCAACCGTGTGGAGCTGAAGAACATCATCCCGCCCCGTGACATTCAGGATTCCATGGAGAAGCAGATGCGGGCTGAGCGCGAGCGCCGCGAGGCCATCCTCCAGGCCCAGGGTCAGAAGGAGAGTCAGATCCTGGTGGCGGAAGGTGAGAAGCAGTCCGCCATCCTCCGGGCAGACGCCGCCAAGCAGGCCGCCATTCTGGAGGCCGAGGGCCAGGCTGCCGCGATCCTCAAGGTTCAGCAGGCTCTTGCGGATTCCATCAAACTCCTCAATGAGGCCAACCCCAACGATCAGGTAGTGAAAATTAAAGCACTGGAAGCTTTCCAGGCCGCCGCAGACGGCAAAGCCACCAAGATCATTATTCCCAGCGAGATTCAGGGCCTCGCTGGCCTGGCATCCAGCGCCAAGGCGTTGCTGGAGGCAGATAAGTAATTTCCTGCGCAGAAGTGCCGCCCCGGTCTTTCGTTAGACCGAGGCGGCACTCCTTATTCCTGCGGCTTTGTACCCCCGAGCTTTTGCCAGGATTTCTGATGATTGCTATAATGTTCCGGCGGCAGGCGGAAGAACGCCTCCATACCGTCAAAGGTTCCCGGAAGCGGCTGCTGGTCGAAAAATCCCCACCCTGTTGCTCCTTCCGCAGTAACTTTCCCCGGTTTCCGCACCCAGTTTGAGGGAAGACCACCTCCGAGTTTGCAGGCACTGAAGCAAGTCGAACCCCGGCCAGGTACCGGCCTGCACACCGGGCTGCCCAAAAGGTTGTGCAAAGCGCACCTTGACAAAAGAAAACATACGGATCACCCCAGCCCGGACAGGGAAATCCATTTTGAGTAAATGATAACTGATACTCGGCTAAATATTTTAATCGAGTATCAGTATGAAGCCGCATTTGCGGGGCGCGATGGCCCGGCGTGCCGCTGCTGGGCAGATTTTGCCAACGGCGCGTCGGGGCTGCCGCGCCCTACGGACGCAAAATGGATTTCCGTGACCACAAGCTGATTTCACTTGCAAATCCCGCTCCGCTATGCTACTCTGGTAAAAACGGATGAATACAGATGCCGGGGCAGATTCAGCCGCCGGCAGAAAAAATGAGGTGAGGATTTGATGAACAGTAAGGACGAGATTGATAAGGTATACGCCCATTTGAGCCCCCGCGCTGATAAGCTCTACCAATTTGTTATGGCCTATTCCGATTACATCAATGAAGCGAAGGATTACGGAACCGGACTGTTAATCAGTATGGTAGAGGTGCATATCCTGACCATCATTGAGGACAACCCGGGGATCACCATCAGCAATCTCGCGAAGAAATGGAAGCGCACCAAGAGCGCCATCTCTCAGAACGTAAAGAAACTGGAGGCAAAAGGATTGGTTTACCGGGTTCGGGATGAGGAAGACGCAAAAATAGTTCATCTCTATCCCACAGGCGAAGGCGTACAGCTGAGTACGGCGCATAAGCTCTTTGACAATATGGATATTCTGCAAACGCAGAACGATCTGCTTCGCTCCTGCACCACGGAAGAGATTGACGCTTTCTATAAAGTGCTGGAGGCATATTACCAGCTGTTTTGAGACAGTTTCAGCCAACGACTGCAAATCTGCCGATGGTGGCTTTTGCCATATAGTTAATCTACTAAACAATATGTGCCTTGTAGCCTTGTCGTTATTGCACAAAAACCGGGAGTAATATTTTTGTTATTCGACAAAAATGGATTTTCTTTGGCAAAAATACTTGACTGGAAGGTGGATAGTGGTAAAATATATAATATTATAGTTAAGCCGTTTAACAAGTTTTACGGTTGTGGAGGAGGAGCTATGGCGGGAAAGGCGTATGATCTCCATTGCGATACCTTGATGAAGATGGCGAAGAACGGGTGCCTGGACGAAGGAACGGCTATGGTGACGCTGTCGGGCTTGCGGCAGGGCGGCGTGGCGCTGCAATGCTTCGCGGACTTTGTGCCCACTGGGATGTTCCCAAGATTTTGCCGGGGGCCCCTTTCAAGCCTGATGTTTCGAAAGCTGTACAAAAATTACCGGGCAATGATGGCCCGTTACAGCGATGTGCTGTTCCCGGTCCTCTGCGCGGCGGACCTGGACCAGGCGGGGGAGGACGGGAAGATTGGCGTTCTGCTGACCATCGAGGACGGCGGCGTCATGGGAAACCGGCTGGAGAACGTCCGGAAGTACTGCGATATGGGGGTGCGGCTGGTGACGCTCACCTGGAATCACCCCAATTTCATTGGGCATCCCCACAGCGGGGACCCGGAGGCGATGGCAAAGGGCCTGACGGACTATGGACGGCAGGTGGTGGGCGAGATGGAGCGGCTGGGTATGGTCATTGATGTGTCCCACGGTTCCGACGCCCTGTTCTTCCAGGTGGCGGAACTGGCGAAAAAGCCCTTTGTAGCCAGTCACTCCAATGCCAGGGCGGTCTGCGGCCATACCCGGAATATGCGGGACGACATGATCCGCCTCCTGGCGGACAAGGGCGGGGTCATGGGGCTGAACATCGGGCCGGATTTCCTGGCGGAGGGAAGCGGAGGAGCCAGCCGGGTGGAGGACATGGTGCGCCAGATTCTGCATATCCGCAAGGTGGGCGGCAGCGGGGTCCTGGCGCTGGGCAGCGACTTCGACGGCGTCCGAGGTGATTTTGAGATTGCCGGCCCTCAGGACTGGCCCAAGCTGGCGGATGCCCTGAGGAAGGCCGGGCTGCCGGAGGAGGAGCTGGAGGGAATGTGGTGGATGAACGCGGACCGCGTGCTGCGGGAGGCGTTGGCATAGATGACGGTGCTGTCGTGGAGAAATTGTTAGGAGGAAAACGCTGTGAGTGAAGTGATGCAAGTAGCCAACGGGCCGGTCATGTGGGGGATTGCCCTGCTGACCATCGCCGTGGTGGTGGTGCAGGCGGTGCTGATCTACCGCCTGACCAAGCGCCGCGTGGAAAAAGAGGGGACGTTGACCAAGGAGGAGATCCGAACGGCGCTGAAAACAGGTGGGATCACGGCCATCGGGCCCGCCATTTCCGTGTTTGTGCTGGCGCTGTCCATGATTAGCCTTTTGGGCGCACCCGCTACCCTGATGCGGATCGGCATCATTGGCAGTGCCTCCACGGAGATGACGGCGGCCAATATGGGCGCGCTGGTAGCCGGGGTGACCCTGGGGGCGGAGGAACTGACGATGCCGGCTTTTGGTGCGGCCATGCTGGCCTGTGCTTTCATGAGCTGCGGCTACCTGATTCTGATTCCTGTTATCAGCCGGGGGCTGGGCAAGCCCCTTCAGAAGATATTTACCTCCGGCGAGGACGGGCGGCCATCCAAGCTGGCGATTTTCTTCGGCACCGTGTTTCCCGCCCTGTTCTTCCTGGTGCTGGCGGTCAATCAAATCGCGCAGGGGCTGGACTATCTGGCGGCAATGGTGGTGAGCGCGGCAATCATGTTTGTACTGAATAAGGTGGCAAGGGACCGGGACATCAAGTGGCTCAAGGCGTGGTCTATGGGAATCGCGGTGCTGGCGGCCATGATCTGCGGGCCGCTGTTCGGTATGATTCTGTAAGGAGGGACAAGATGGGAACGCAAGCAAAGACTTCCATGGACAAGGAATTGCATGCCTATACAAAAAGGCTGCATCTGGTGGGTACAGTGACCATGCTGGCGGTGCTGGTGCTGACCTTCTGTCCGGCGCTGTATATCTTTATCGCTTACAAGAGCTTCCCAGGCTGGAAGACTGTAGCTGCGGTGTTCGGCGCACTGTTTGCCCATGAGGTGTGGACCTGGGTGATGGAGCCTGTTATGTACTTTCCGATGATTGGCATCGCCGGGGCGTACATCTGCTTTACTGCCGGAAATATCACCAGCATGCGCATCCCCTGCGCTATCGCGGCCCAGAACGCGGTCAACGCCCGCAATGGGACGCCTAAGGGCGACGCTGCCAGCGTGTTTGCCATGGTGGCCTCCGTAGTGGTGAACTTTGCTGCTCTGGCCGTGGTCATTGTCTTCGGCAACTACCTGCTGGCGGTTCTGCCCGAGACGGTGAAGGTGGCTTTCAATTACACAATGCCTGCTGTGTACGGCGCACTGCTGGTCATGATGACCGGCATGATTTCCGGTATTGTCGGAAAGAAGAAATGACCGGTGCGGCGCCCCGCGGATCGTTCCGCAGGGGCGCCGGCAACACTTTATATCACTTGACAATAAAAAAGGAGAAAAAATACTAACAATTACCCCTAACCTTAAGATGCTTAAAAAAAATAAAAATAGTTTGGATAAAAATATAAGATATCATCAAACAAATACAGGGGGATCAA
>JAAZZJ010000146.1:0-5559 GCA_014237695.1 Oscillospiraceae bacterium
CTGAGGCTCGTTTCTGCATATCGCCGGTAACGTGGGTGTAGGTGTCCAGGGTGAAGGATGCCCGGCTGTGACCCAGGATGCCGGAGAGCGTCTTGGCGTCCACACCGCTGGACAGCGCGTGGGTCGAGAATGTGTGTCTGAGGTCATGAAATCGAATGCTGGGCAGACCGGCGTCTTTCAGCAGGGCCTTCAATCGGCTGTAGGCGGCGCGGGGATTGACGGGCAGCTCTGGCTTCAGCGGATTGGGGAATATCCAATCGGTGAGTGCCGCTTCTTTCCTCTCTTGCAGACACTGTACCGTACTGGCTGGCAGGACGATTTTACGAGTACCAGAGTAGGTTTTGGTGTCCCCGGTAGTAAGTACGCCACCCTTCTCCACATGAACGGTGCGTTGGATGTTCAGCACTCCATGCTCTGCGTCGAAGTCCTCCCAGCGCAGGCCGCAGATCTCACCCAGCCGCAGGCCGGTGGTCAGTTCGGTGTAGAAGAAGTCCCGCCAAATATCGTCCGCTTGAATCGCGGCCATGAACGTATCGAGCTGTTCATCGTTGAGGATTTGCTTGGGCGGTGGCTTTTGCTTGGGGGCAGTGACGTCCGCGACCGGATTCCTGGGGATCAGCCGAAGTTGCTCCGCTGCGCCCATCGCCCCGTGGAGCAGGGTGTGGATACAGTGTACCATGCTGTCAGACAGCTGGTGTCCGTATTTGTTGTGCTTGCGGATGCGGCCCCGCTTCTTCAGATGGGCATACAGCTTTTGTATTTCTGCCGGGGTAATTTGGTTGAGCGGCCTGTCGCCGAGGGTGGGCTTGATGTAGAGGTCAGCGTAGCGGCGGTAGGTCTGAAGCGTGCCGGGGCGCACAGTGCCTGCCATGTACTCGGCCAGCCAGCGATCCAGCCACTCGCCCAGCGTCATGGAACTGTCTTCGGTCAGGTCTACGCCCTGGTAGGCATCGATGTTCTGACGGAGCTTTGTGGATAGCTCCTTCTGCGTGGGAGCGTAGACGTACCGGAAGATGGAGTCGCCGTTTTCCTTGTGGCCTACCACGATGCGTCCTTCCCACCGACCGTCGTCCCGCTTGCGAACCATACCGTCGCCGGATGGTCTGCGCTTTGCCATGAGTATCATCTCCTTTCTCCGATTCTGCAACACCAACACATACCACACTTCGCGGGGAATAGCTACTACTTTTTTCGAGGACTTTTATTCTTTGTTTTGCGGCGCAGAATTTGAACAGGGAGAGATTTGCGGTGAGGACTTGATTTCTCTCTCGGCATGATGCTCCTCCTGAAATTCGCAAATATCCCCGCCTTGACCCGCCGATTTTGCGGCGGCTGTAAGGACAGAGGAAAAACTGACCCCCGACTTGCCCCCAGGGGGTAAAAAATGACCCCCGCACTGACTCCCGTGAAATTCCGGAAAACCACCTGTGATAGCCACCTTGTGAAAAGGCGGAACATGGCGGTTTTCTCTCTGGATTTGCTGATACTGACCACCTGCCACAGCAAAAAGTTGAAATTCCGACCACCTATGGAAAAGCCCCGACCCGCTCTGCGGGGCGGTGTGGCTGGCCGGGGGGCGCGTAAGCGACCCCCGGCCTTTATCCTGCACTTTTTTCGACCCCCCGGTTCACCTGCCACTTTCAGTTGTGCTGAATTCGCGGGATGGCGCACACCGGCCACACGCTTTGGACACAGCTTCGTCTGCGATGGACTGCGGCTTGTTACCCTCCGAGCATCAGCGAGGCCACACAGTAGGTGATGCCGTCGTACTGGGTCATGCCCACGCCGATGCAGTCACATCTGGAGTCGATCATCGTCTCGAAATGGCCAGGAGAGTTGATCCAGTTGTCGACGGCGTGTTGGGCGGCGTCGGCTGTTCCAGTGAACACAGTGAGGTTATCACCGAAGCCATAGGGGTAACCGGCATCTGCGGCGGCTTTACTCTCCTCCGGAGCGTGGTGCCAGGTGTAGCGCTGGTTGGAGCAGGCTTGTGCTGCGTTCATCAGGGCCTCATTGACCGGCAGCTCTGACACTCCATTGGCCTTTCTGGTCTGGTTGATGAGGCGGATCATCTCCTGCCGTATCTCCATATTGTCTGTCAGGCCAGCGCTGTCCCCGCTGGCGGTGGTTTCCGGCGTAGCTGGAGTAGCGGGACCGACCGTCAGCGTCACGCTCCCGTGTTCCCCGGCGTTGTTCCCCGGCGCTGTTGGTTGCCGTGATTTCCGCAGTCCCCTCCGCTTTGGCGACAGCAACCCAGAAGGTCAGCACCTGCTCCACCGCCACTGTGTCCGGGTTGCTGGAGGTAACAGTGTAGTCCGTACCGCTGGGGCCGATGATGAGTCCGCTACGGTCTCCTACCTCCAGGGTACTTCCCTTGTAACTGCTCACCCGGACAGGTTCGTCAGGCGCTTCTGTCGCCATGGCGGGGATGGCGAGGGTTGTTGTGAGGATGGCTGCCGTCAATGCTGCGGTGATGCGCTTTTTCGTACTGGTCATTTGCATTTCCTCCTGATTTCTGTATTTTGTGTAGGTTTTGCAAGTGACACAATATCGAAACAGAAGAGGAAGGTCGATAGGGATAAACGGAGAAATACAGGGGGGAAAATTAAGCGTATTACACAGTACTTTGTTGTGTTTGTGAAGGAGCTTTTTCGGTGTGACGATTTTCTTGACCACATAAACAGCCACAGACAGACATGGAACTCGTGGAAACACTGTTTTCAAAGAGTGCCGGAGAGTAAATGAAACAGAACAGAAACGGCTATAAACCATCAAAAATTGTTTAAAAAATCTTTGCGGACCTCTTTGGATACTGCATAGCACATTTTGATATGCGGAAGTCTCTTCCTTTTTTGATAGACTTGTGGTATACTATTAGCGAGGTGATCAAGCAGTGCAGTTCAAACCATTTGTTTTAGACGCAATAAACCGCCAAGTTCCTGTTTCCATTAAACCGATGCTTCCGTCAGATGCAGAGGCAACAAATCTGCCGCCTGTTTGGCAGACATCCTGGACGAGTGATTTTTTAGCGGAGGAGCGATTTGAGAAATATGCGGCTAAGGTAAATGGGAAGCTGATTGCATTGGCGGCATACGAAGTCCTTCAAAACTTGCTGGTTGTTCATATCGTCTATATGGAAGCTCATCCGGAGTCTAACCCAACCCTTGATGACGGACAGCCTGAGTATACGGGGATTGGACGACTGCTGATCGCATACGGGATCAAACTATCCATCGACAACGGATTTGCTGGAGATGTGGTGCTTGAGGCGAAAACAACGGGTTTGGCTAAGCACTATGAGAAAGATTTTGGGGCAGTGCGACTTCCGGTATTTGGTTCTTCAGCTCCGCGGTATTTGATTGCAGATGAGGCAGCAAAACGAATATTCTTTACCTATCTTGTTTAGTTCGAGGGGGTGTCCAGATGGAAAGCAGAAGAGGAAATATACTCTCTGATGCCGAGTGGTACTGCCGGAAAGATCCGGAGGAGGAGCGATTTTACGAAATCTTTTTCCTGATGTGCCAGAAATATGGCGTGAGATGGGCCAGTGCGGCGGAAAAAGAACGGCAGTTTATTGAAGAAGTAACCAGGGTCACATATGAGCGGGAGAGGGCGTTGCGGCTGGGATCCCCGCTGTCGGATGTCCGTCCGTCATTTGCTTCCTAAAACCAGGCTTGACCCACAACCTGACCCACACGGGGAAAGAAGCGGACAGAATTAGTGGAGTGGATAGGACGGAAAGCATCATTTTCCCGGAACAAAAAAGCCCGGAAACTGCTGGATACCAGCGGTTTCCGAGTTTGCAATCAGTTGGTAAGGACGGAGAGACGTGCCCATGCCGAAATAATACCATCATCAATGGGGCGGATTCTTCTGCAAACACCCGGGAAATTTCCAATATTCAGCACTTTTACTGCGTGTTTCAATTTGCCGCTTTTGGTCTGACCACATATCTGCCCACAGACAGAGAAAAACCGAGGGACTCTGGATTTTGCGCTCCAGAGTCCCTCGGCTCATATTAACCAGCTTGCTCTTCTAACCTCAGTCTCTCCTTTTCTGCGGCAATCTCCGCTTTCATCTGGAGGATCATCTCCGCCAGCAGTTGCTCACATTCCTCTCTGGTCTTGGCGTAGACATTGCGGGGATGCTTCTTGCCATCCGGCCAGACTGGGGAGTAGCGGCCCTCCCACAGGTGGTCGTTGATTTGAGTGACGCATCCGGTTCCCGCCTTACGCCGCTGGCCTTTGTGGGCCTGGAATGTACTGGAGGCAGGTTTCCGTGGTGCTGACTGACACTCTGTTTGTGGATCGGCCTTGCCGATTCCCCGGTCGATTTTGCGTGCCGCTGTCTGCCGCATCTCATCGGTGACGTGGGCGTAGATGTTCAACGTGGTGCTGCTGGACACATGCCCGATCACCGTGGAGAGGGTTTTGATATCGATTCCGTGTTCCAGAGACATGGTGGCGAACAGGTGACGCAGGTCGTGGAAGCGGATGTGTTTGCACCCTGCCCTCTCCAGAATGGTGGTCAGGTGTTTGCGGACAGAGGCGGGGTCTAAGGGCAGGTCATCTTTCCTCGGTGAGGGGAACAACCAGCGGGAGTGTACCTGCTGACGGTATTCCTTCAAGACAGCCAAGAGCGGAGCGGGGAGAATGATCGTCCGGTTGGCGGCTTTGGTTTTGGGCTGGGAGAGGATCAGTTTGCCCTTAGCTCTGTGGACTTGACGTTCTACACGCAGTGTCCTGGTCTTGAAATTGAGGTCATCCCACTGGAGAGCCAGAAGCTCGCCCCGCCGCAGGCCGGTGGCAATCTCCAGCAGGAGCAGTTCATAACAGCCGTCTTCCTTGGCTTGAATCAGCAGACGTTGAACCTCGTCCGGAGTGAGCACCTGCATCTCCCTGGGCTTGGCGGGAGGGAGCCGGCAACCGTCCGCGGGGTTGCGGGCGATCAGCTTCTTGGAGACCGCCATCTCCAGCGCGGAGCGGAGTGTGGTGTGACAGCCCCGCACCGTCTGGTCGGAGAGGCCGCTGCCATAGTAGCTGGTATTCTTGATTCGCCCGTTTTGCTTGAGGTCGGTGTAGAACTGCTGGAGGTCATTTTGTGTGAGCTTGTCCAGCGGGGTGTCCCCCAGCGCGGGGATAATGTAGTTGTAGATTCGCTGTTCGTATGACATCTGGGTGTTGGGCCGCAGGTTTGGCTTCTTGCTGGTCTGATACCAGGAATCCAGCCATTGGCCCAAGGTTATACCGGGTTTGGTAACGGCAGATTCCGATTTCCCGATGCTGGCGCTCAACTCTTTCAGCTTTTGAACACATTCGGATTTTGTCTTTGCCAGGACATTTTTCGTTTTTGGCAGGCCCTTATCATCGTAGCCAGTAACGGCCCGGCCCTCCCAGCGGCCATCCTTTCTCAGGCGGACACTGCCGCTGCCCCGTTTTCTGCGCTTTGCCATGGTTTCAACTCCTCTCCAAGCAGTTCTGTCAGGAAACCACCCACTACCTCTGAGGCTCGTTTCTGCATATCGCCGGTAACGTGGGTGTAGGTGTCCAGGGTGAAGGA
>JAAZZJ010000146.1:5566-6392 GCA_014237695.1 Oscillospiraceae bacterium
CTGAGGCTCGTTTCTGCATATCGCCGGTAACGTGGGTGTAGGTGTCCAGGGTGAACGATGCCCGGCTGTGACCCAAGATGCCAGAGAGCGTCTTGGCATCCACGCCGCTGGACAGCGCGTGGGTCGAGAATGTGTGCCCTTATGGCATAATAAGGACAAATCGGAAAACCCTTGCGTTGTAACGGGTTGGCGGTTTGTCCTTATTCTTTTTCCACTAAAAACGGCCCTCAAATGGGGCCTGCGGGAGGGGGTGAAAAACCAAGGCTGCACTTAAAGGACAAATTTTTCAGACCACGAAGGAGGTTAAAATGGGAGCCTGGGGCATCACCGTAAGGCAAAGTGACGATGGCCTAGACCTGCTGGACACTATTGTGGCAGAACAATTGAGAAACGTTAATTTTACTGTTTTCAATGTGTCGGAGGCCATTACACTTTTGAACCAAACCATTCAAGAGGAAATCGAGCAATACAAGCAGAAGCCGCCGTCGAAGATCACAGATTTCTATATCAGCGAAACGCTTAAGCTGCGCGCCATGACGGACGCGGAGTTTGACAGTCTGGAACTGTACCCGGACTTTGACGAATAGGAACCAACAGACCGGAGGGGCTGGCGCTGTGCCGCCCCTTCCTTTTATCCAAAACCCGAAAGGAGGGCCGAAAACAATGGCAACCAAAGCGCAGATATACGCACAGATGGCCGACCATGCGGCGGTGCAGCTTACTTCCAGCTGGAATGAGTGGATGCGGTTTCTCGACACAGCCTCCAGGCTTTACAAAGATGTATGTTGTAAAGGGTGAATGTGAGATTTCGCCTAATACAACATAG
>JAAZZJ010000147.1 GCA_014237695.1 Oscillospiraceae bacterium
ATAGTCATAATTCAACAATGAACCCGTGAGGCTGCAGGAACTTTGGAAACCTGCCATTTTATTCATACATTTTCTCTGCCCTACAGGCTTACAGGGAGCCCGCAAAACATTGCAGGATGTGGCCTCCTCTCGGTGCTGTTAAGTGTGACGACTTAACGTTAACCGATGAGGCCGCATCCTTCTACTTTTTTCTTCCGCTGTTGTCCATTATCTATTGTATTCCTGCGGTCGGTACAGATATCCCGCTTTCCTGCTCTTGACAGCCGGGGGGCGGGTACCGTACAATAGAAAAAAACCCGGGAAAGCGAATATAAGGAGGACGGCATATGACGGCGGAAACGGCGGACAAACGGGTAAAGATACCGGGGGAGCGGCTGTACCATGTACCGCTGGCGCTGGTGGGGCTGCTGCTGGTTTTTGCTGTTATCGCCCAGCCGGATGCGGCGGCTCTGCTTAGGGGCTTCTGGGAGATTCAGATCAACGAAACGGGACTTATCACCGACCCGATGGTCACCGGCGGCGTGGGTGCGGCTCTGCTGAACGCGGCGGTGGTGCTGCTGCTGAGTACCCTGCTGGTCCGGTGGATGAGGCTGCCCTTCACCGGCGCGGCCCTCGCGTGCCTTTTCCTCATGGCGGGCTTTTCCCTGCTGGGGAAAAACCTGCTGAACATTGCGCCCATTGTGGCAGGCGGCTGGCTGCACGCCTTATATAAGCGGGACCGCTTCGCCCGGTACGTGTATCTGACGCTGTACGGCACCTGTCTGGCCCCCATGGTCAGCTTCCTGCTGGTGCGGGTGCGGCTTGGCTTCCGCTGGCTGGCTATGGCGGCCTGCGGTCTGGTCATAGGTTTTCTGCTGCCCGCCATTGCCCGGTTTACCACCCGCATCCACCAGGGCTACAACCTTTATAACGTGGGCTTTGCCGCTGGCATTCTGGGTCTGGGCATCGCCAGCGTGCTGAAAGGATTCGGGGTGGAATTTGCCGCCGGGGACGCCTGGAGCCAGGAGGGCCATAGCCTGCTGTGCGTCCTGACAGCCGCGGTACTCCTGATGCTGCTGGCGGCCGGGATTGCAGCCGGCTGCCGGAGCTGGGGGGCCTACCGCCGGGTCCTGCGCCACTCGGGCCGTGCCGTGGCGGACTTCGTGCTGCTGGACGGGCCGGGGCTGTCGCTGGTAAACATGGCCCTGACGGGGGCCATTGGCTTCGGGTATCTGCTGGCCCTGTACCCTCAGGGGGTACGGCTCAACGGTCCGCTGGTGTGCTGCATTTTTGCCATGACGGGCTTTGGCGCGTTCGGCAAGCACCCCAAGAACGTACTGCCGGTGATGGGCGGGGCGGTTCTGGCGGCGCTGCTGCTGGTGGCGGTGCCCGTCACCTCTCCCGGCGTGCTGCTGGCCACCCTGCTGTGCACGTGCCTGGCCCCGGTGGCGGGGCAGTTCGGCTGGGGCTGGGGACTGGCCGCCGGATTTATCCACATGACCATCGTACAGAATACCAGCATCCTCCACGGGGGGATGAACCTATACAACAACGGCTTCGCGGCGGGACTGGTGTGCATTCTGCTCATTCCCATCATCAAGTCCATCTCGCCGGAGCCTGAGGAGGATTGACCGCAATGAAAAAACGCATGTACCGGGCCCGCCGCCGGATGAACCGGGTAATCTCCGAGCTGAGCCACGCCCTGCTGATGGCGGGAGGGCAGGAGATCGATCTGCATCTCAGCCGGGAGGAGGCTGGGCTGCGCCTGCGGCTGGAGGGAGATTTTCATCCCGAACACCAGCAGGTTATGGAGCGCATGGCGAAGCTCCTCCAGCCCCTTGTCCGGGACCCGGCGCTGGTGGAGACCTACGGCGAGCTGACCGGAGAGGATCAGTATACCGAACAGGGTGAGATCGCCCTGGTGGGTCAGATGCTGGACGAGTCCAGTGTGGTGGTGGAGCCCGGACGGGTGCGGATGAATCTCTATCTGGCATATTGACCGATAATTGCAGAAAAACCGCGCATACTACTCCAAATGGAGGGGGGTATGCGCGGTGATCGATTCGATATGGACCAGGACGGCTCGTCTTCCTCGCTTCAAGAGGCTGGAGGGCGATCTGAAAACAGATGTGCTGGTGATCGGCGGCGGGATCACGGGCCTGCTATGCGCCTGGATGCTGAAGAGGGCCGGAGCAGACTGCGCCGTGGTGGAAGCGGGACGCATCTGCGGCGGAACCACTGGAGGCACCACCGGGAAAATTACCGCCCAGCACGGACTGATTTACCGGCGGCTGCTCCGGGAATTCGGCCCGGAAGCCGCCAGGCTCTACCGGCAGGCTCAGGAGGCGGCCCTGGAGCGGTATCGGGCACTGTGCCGGGAAACCGGCTGCGATTTTGAGGAGCGGGACAGCTTTGTCTACTCCCTGACCAACCATCAGGCGCTGGAAGAGGAGCTGGAAGCCCTGTCCCGGATCGGAGCGCCTGCTGTTCTGATCCGGGAGCCGCCCCTGCCCTTCCCGGTGGCCGGGGCGGTACAGTTTCCCCGGCAGGCCCAGTTCCACCCGCTGAAATTCCTGGCCGCTATTGCAAAGGACCTGCCTGTTTATGAGTATACCCGGGTGCTGGCGTGGCAGCCGGGGAGTGTCCGTACGGAACGAGGGACCATCCGGGCGGAGAAGATGATCGCCGCCACCCATTTCCCCTTTGTCAGCAATCACGGAGCCTATTTTCTCAAGCTGTACCAGTCCCGTTCCTACGTGGTTGCCCTGGAAAATGCCCCGGACGTGGGCGGGATGTACGTGGGTGCGGAGAAGACAGGGCTGTCCCTGCGCAGCGCGGAGGGACTCCTGCTGCTGGGCGGCGGAGGCCACCGGACGGGGAAAAAGGGCGGCGGATGGCAGGAGCTGGAGGACGCGGCCCGGCGGTACTATCCCAAGGCCAGGACCGTCTGCCGCTGGGCGGCCCAGGACTGCATGTCTCTGGACGGGATACCCTACGTTGGCCGGTACGGCGGAAATACGCCGGGGCTGTACGCCGCCTCCGGGTTCAACAAGTGGGGCATGACCGGGGCCATGGCGGCGGCGGTGCTGCTGACAGACCTGGTACTGGGCCGGGAGAGCCTTTACGATGGGCTCTTCGACCCGGGACGGACCGTCCTGCGGCCTCAGCTGGCGGTGAACCTGTTGGAATCGGCAGTAAATCTGCTGACCCCCACCGCGCCCCGGTGTCCCCATATGGGCTGCGCTTTGAAGTACAACCGTCAGGAACATTCCTGGGACTGCCCCTGTCACGGCTCCCGATTCACGGAGGACGGAAAAGTGCTGGACGGCCCGGCAAATGGAGATAAGCACATGTAAATCCCCGGAGAGCGGCCCGTTGGGCCGCTCTCCGGGGATCGCTGTATCTCCGGGAGACAATACAAAGTCAAACCACAGGCACAAAACATAGTCAGCACAGCTGAAAAAGCAATATGCGCTTTTTCAATCAATGGCCTCGGCTCACTGAAAGATATTCCCCTCTTCGTCCAGCACCTCCACCCGCCGGACGCGGACGAAATCCGCCGCCAGCTCCGGCAAGTGTACCTCCGCTGCCGCCGCCAACAGGGCGGGATTCATCCCCGGATTCTGCGCGGAAACCACCGCCTCCAGCGTCAGGAGGCCCGGGGTCTCCCGGATGTCCAGACTGTGAAGCATAGGCCGGAGGTCAACATCCGCCATGGCCTTGCGCTTGGTGCGCTTCTGGATGACCACGCTCTCCCCCAGAAGCAGACTCTGAATGCGCTCCGCCGCTCCCTCCGGGACGCCGCGGTCATAGATCAGCTCCACCCGGCAGCGGAGCCTCGCCAGCTCCCGGACAGGCCGGATGGGAACATAGCAGTCAACCGCCCGGATGCCCTCGGGCATAAAGAGGTTCAGCGCCTCCGGCAGACGGCTGCCGTCCATGTCTTCGTTGACCTCAAAGTCCAGAATTTCACAGTCGCTGGCCTGCCCCACGCTCAGGGGCAGGGCAAAGGAAATGATGGGATGGGGATGGAACCCCTGGGAGTGGCGCAACACCAGACCCTGACGGAGGAATACCCGCTGGAAGGTCCGCAGCAGATCCAGGTGGGAAATATACACCGCCCGGCCCTCCTTCACGAAACGAAGTCTCAGCTTACCCACGGTAGCACTCCCCTCCCTTCACGGTATTGGCCCCGCAGCCGGAGCATTGAGTCCGGCAGTCGGGGGTGGTGACGGACTGATAGGCCAGCTCCCGCTGCCGCCAGAGATAGCCGTCGGACACATGGCAGGAGATCATGCTCCATGGGAGGACCTCCTCCCGGCTCCGCTCCCGGCAGGCATAGAACTCCGGGTCCAGTCCGCACTCCTCAAAGGCCTCCATCCAGCGCTCCAGATCAAAATAGTCGCTCCAGGCATCCAGCCTGGCCCCCTTCCGGAAAGCAGCCTCCAGCACCCGGCCCATCCGGCGGTCCCCCCGGGCCAGCACCGCCTCCAAAAAGCTGGTGCCGCCGTCGTGCCAGTTGTAGGTGACGGCCTTGGCGGTGATGGCTTCCCGGAGGAGCTTCACCCTGCGCTCGTATTCCGCCCGGGAGATCTGGGCCTCCCACTGGAAAGCGGTAAAGGGCTTGGGCACAAACCAGGAGGTAGACACTGTCAGCCGCAGCCCCCGGTTCTTGTTGCTGGCGTACTCCCGCCAGGTGTGGACGGCATGATTGGCCATCTCCGCGATGCCAAGCACGTCCTCATCGGTCTCCGTGGGCAGGCCCAGCATAAAGTAGAGCTTCACACTGCTCCAGCCGCCGGAAAAGGCGGTCTTCAGGCTCTCGGTCAGCTCCTCCTCGGTGACATTCTTGTTGATGGCGTCCCGCAGCCGCTGGGTTCCGGCCTCGGGGGCAAAGGTGAGCCCCGCTTTCCGGCCTTTCTGGAGCCGCTGCATCAGCTCCATGGAAAAGTTGTCCGCCCGGAGGGAGGGCAGGGAGAGATTGACGTGCTTCTCCCCGCAGAAAGCCTCCAGATCGTCGCACAGGCCTACCAGCTCCGGGTAGTCGCTGGTAGACAGAGAACTGAGGGTCATCTCCTGATAGCCGGAATCCTGAACGACGGCCTTGGCATATTCCGCCAGCTGTTCCCGGCTCCGGCAGCGCACCGGGCGGTAGACGTATCCCGCCTGGCAGAACCGGCAGCCCCGGATGCACCCCCGGAATACCTCCAGGGTCACCCGGTCATGGACGATCTCCGTTGACGGCACAATGGTCTTGGCGGGATAGTAGGACTTGTTCATATCGTGGACCACCCGCTTGACCACTTTTTCCGGGGCGCCGTCCCGTGGCGTGATAGCGGCGATTGTTCCGTCTTCACGATATGAAACGTTATAAAGCGATGGAACATATACTCCTTGTATCTTTGCCGCCGACCGGAGGAACCGGGGCTTGTCCCATTTTTCCTGTTTCGCCCGGCGGTAGAGGCCTACCAACTCCGGCAGCAGATCCTCGCCCTCGCCGATGAGGGCCAGGTCAATAAAGTCCGCCACCGGCTCGGCGTTATACATGGCGGTGCCTCCGGCAATGACCAGAGGGGTCAGGTCGGGCCGGGCCTCCGCCCGCAGGGGCAGTCCGCTGAGATCCAGCATATTCAGCATGGCGGTGTAGGCCATCTCATAGCCCACGGAAAATCCGATGATATCGAAATCTCCTACCGGGTCCCCGGACTCCAGGGCATAGAGAGGGATGCCGTTTTTTCGCAGCTCCTCCTCCATGTCCGGCCAGGGGGTAAACACCCGTTCGCACCACACGCCGGGCATCTGGTTGAGGACCCCGTAGAGAATGCGGAAGCCCAGGTTGGACATACCGATCTCATAGGTGTCCGGGAAGCAGAAGGCGAAGCGGGTGTCCACGCCGCTTTTATCCTTCATGACCGCGTTGTATTCCCCGCCGGTGTAGCGGGCGGGCTTCTGTACCCGGGGCAGGATGCGCTCTAATCTTTTATCCACGGTATTTCTCCTTTTTTGGTGGGTAGAAATATTGTAACCTGTTTTTACAAAAATGGCAAGAAGGAATCCGCCGCCCTCACGGAAATCAATTTTGAGAAAATGAAGCCGCATTTATAGGGCGCGGCGGCTCGGCGCGCTGCTGCTGGGCGGATATTGCCAACGGAGCGCCGGGGTCGTCGCGCCCTGCGGACGCAAAATTGATTTTCGTGCGCCGCCCTGCGGGCAGCGCATGTAGGAGTACAGTACATAGTGGACAGTGGCAGAAGAAAAAGCGAAGGGCCCTTAATCAGTCAAATTGGCGGCTTGCGGCATATGGATCTTCTCCTATCAGTGCAAAAATGTGACTTATAGTCGAAGCAGTTGAAAATCGGTAAAGTTCGGCGGTCAAAACAGGGTGTGGACTTCGTTGTCGTCCT
>JAAZZJ010000148.1 GCA_014237695.1 Oscillospiraceae bacterium
CTCGTGCCTTTTCCACGATCAGCTCGACCAGCGTCCCTTTCACGTCGTCCGCGTCGTCCGCCTCCTCAAGTTTCGCCTCCTCCACCCCGGCCTCCTTCGCGCGCTTCTTGAGCGCCGAGGGCTTCATGCTGGCGCTGTTCACCGCCGGCGCTCTGCTGTACCTGCTGCACCCCCGGGCGGGCCGCTGGGTCCTGCTGGCCGTGCTGCTCCTGTGGCTGACCGTCCAGTTTTTCTGCCACTGGTACTACACCCTCTTCGGCGCTTCCCCACGGAAGCTGGAGGGCTATAACCGGTGCTTTGCCGGTACCCTGCGGCTGATTCCCCAGAGCGATACCCGGCTGATCCCGGATCTGTACCATATCGTTCTCCACGCGCTGATTCTGCTGGATATACTCATGCTGACGGCCTGCGCCCTGTGCGCCTGACGCCGCGAAGCGGCAGCTGCTCTGAAAGGAAACGGAAAAAATGATCCTGTGGGTTTTAACGGTTTACGCCCTCTCCTTTATCTGCTATCTCCCCATGCTGCTGCAGCGGTCCGGCCTGGCAGTCCCCGAAGCTTTGCTGTATTTGCGGTACGGTTTCCTCCTGGTCCCCGCCCTGATCTCCACAATATTCCTGTTGAGCGAACATGCGGTAAAGTCCTGCTGGCTCAGCAGCTTCCGGAGGATCTCCGCAAAAGAGATTTTTCTCTGTACCGCCGCCGCGCTGTCCGGCCTCCTGACCTCCTGCGGATACGCCCTCTGGCAGGATGCTGGCCTGTTCCGCCGCGCTTATCCGGCCCCGTCCGCATTGGTGTATTCTGTGATCTATTTGTTTGCGACAGCGCTGGCGGAAGAACTGGCGTGGAGAGGCTTCCTTCTGCGGCACATCGACGCCGGACGGAAAAGCGCCCTCTCCGCAGGCCTCACCGGTATCATCTGGGCTGTATGGCACATCCCCATGTGGACCATCCGAAATTCATTGGGTTTTGAGGACATACTCCCGTTGATGATCTGGGCGGTTCTCATTTCGCTTATTTTGGGGATGGCCTGTTTCAGATTTGAAAACCTGCTGTCCGTATCCCTGCTGCATATGATTTTCAACATATGCTTCTTAGCCCCTGCAAAATATAACAATATGGTCATTTTTGCGTGCATTATAATCTGCCATATTTTGAGAAAATACAAGAAAGGTATCAAGGAGTTTTAACATGAAAGAACAACTGGCAAAGATCCGTGCCGAGGCCCTCGCCGCCTTCGAGGGCGCGGCGGACGCCGCGGGGCTGGACGCCCTGCGGGTCAAATATCTGGGCAAAAAGGGCGAGCTGACCGGCGTGCTGAAGATGATGGGCAAGCTCTCCCCGGAGGAGCGCCCCGTCATGGGCCAGCTGGCCAACGACGTCCGCGCCGCCCTGGAGAACGCCCTGGAGGCCTGCTCCAAAAAGCTGGAGGCCGCTGCTCTGGAGCGCCGCCTGAGGGATGAGGCTCTGGACGTGACCATCCCCGGCAAGCCGGTGGCCTTGGGCCATCAGCATCCCATGAACATTGCCCTGGACGAGCTGAAGGACATCTTCATCGGCATGGGCTTTACCGTCATGGACGGCCCCGAGGTGGAACTGGCGGAGCTGAACTTCGATCGCCTCAACGCCGGGGAGGGCCATCCCTCCCGGGACTGGTCCGATACCTTCTATTTTGACACCGGCAGCCGGGTGATGCTCCGCTCCCAGACCTCCCCCATGCAGGTCCGGGCCATGGACACCATGCCCCTGCCCATCCGCATCGTGGCCCCCGGCCGGGTCTACCGGAAGGACGAGGTGGACGCCACCCACTCCCCCATGTTTCATCAGGTGGAGGGCATGGTCATCGACAAGGGCGTCACCATGGCGGACCTGAAGGGCACCCTGAACGCCGTGGCGGAAAAGCTCTTCGGCGAGGGCACCGTTACCCGCTTCCGTCCTCACCACTTCCCCTTCACCGAGCCCAGCTGCGAGATGGACATCCAGTGCCACAAGTGCGGCGGCGCGGGCTGCCCCACCTGCAAGGGCGAGGGCTGGATCGAGCTGCTGGGGGCAGGTATGGTCCATCCCAGGGTGCTGGAGATGAGCGGCATCGACCCGGAGGTATACTCCGGCTGGGCCTTCGGCATGGGGCTGGAGCGCACGGCCCTGCGGCGGTTCCGGATCGACGACCTGCGGCTCATTTTCGAAAACGATGTGCGCTTCCTGGAGCAGTTCTGAGAAAGGGGGAATATTGAGATGAAATTAAGCAGAAAATGGCTCAATGAGTTCGTCGCCGTTGACGCCAATGATAAAGAGTTTGCGGAGGCCATGACCCTCTCCGGCTCCAAAGTGGAAACCACCGAGGACCTGGGCGCGGAGATCAAAAATGTGGTGGTGGGCCGCATCCGGAAGATGGAGCGTCACCCGGACAGCGACCATATGTGGGTATGCCGGGTGGACGTGGGGCAAAACGAGCCCGTCCAGATCGTCACCGGCGCGTGGAATATCCACGAGGGGGACCTGGTGCCCGTGGCCCTTCACAAGGCGGTCCTCCCCGGCGGGAAGAAGATCGAGCGGGGCAAGCTCCGGGGCGTCCTCTCTGACGGAATGCTCTGCTCCCTCAGTGAGCTGGGTCTGGACGAGCGGGATTTCCCCTATGCCGCCATTACCGCCGCCGCACTGCTGAACGACTACAAGCCCATTGATCCGGAGAAGCCCTCCATCCCGGCGGGCATCAAGCCGGGGGATAAGGTCTGCGGTCCGGTTATATGCGCAGGCGTGGCCAATGTTTCATCCGCCGGAGACGGCAAGTGGGAGTGTACGCTGATCCGCACAGAGGATGACAGTCCCTGTGCTACTACGCTGGTGACAGATTGCCAAAACCTCCACCAGTGGGACTTGGTGGCTTACAACACAAAGACAAACACCATCTGCACCCTGGCAGACCTCCACGCGGAGCAGCGGGAGTTCCCCCACTGCATCAACGACGGCATTTTCGTTCTTCACGAGGACTGCCAGCCCGGCGACGATATCCGGCCCGTCATCAACGCCGACGACCACGTGGTGGAATTTGAGATCACCCCCAACCGCCCCGACTGTCTGTCCGTCATCGGTCTGGCCCGGGAGGTCTCTGCCACCTTCGACACGCCCCTCACCCTCCACGAGCCGGTGGTGAAGGGGGGCGGCGCCGGTAACCTGGCGGAGCTGCTGGACGTGGAGACTCCGGACCCGGACCTCTGCCCCCGGTACACCGCCCGGATGGTCCGCGGCGTGAAGATCGGCCCCTCCCCCAAGTGGATGCGGGAGCGTCTGCGGAGCATGGGCGTGCGGCCCATCAACAACATCGTGGACATTACCAACTACGTCATGCTGGAGTACGGCCAGCCCATGCACGCCTTTGACTACCGCTATGTCAAGGGCGGGAAAATCATCGTCCGCCGGGCCCGGGAGGGCGAGGAGCTGACCACTCTGGACGGAAACGTGCGGAAGCTGACCCCCAACATGCTGGTCATCGCCGACGAGACCCGTGCCGTGGGCCTTGCGGGCATCATGGGCGGCGAGAACAGCGAGATCGTGGACGACACCGTGGACGTGGTCTTCGAGTCCGCCAACTTTGACGGCACCTGCATCCGCAAGGCGGCCCTGTCGTTGGGGATGCGCACCGAGGCCAGCGCCAAGTTTGAAAAGGGCCTTGATCCCCTGAACACACTCCCCGCCGTCAACCGGGCCTGCGAGCTGGTGGAGCTGCTGGGGGCCGGAGAGGTGATCGACGGCGTCATCGATGTCCTCAATCACGTGCCCCAGCCCAGGACCATCACCATGGACCCCGTCCGGGTCAACGCCCTGCTGGGCACGGATATCCACGCGACAGACATGTACTGCTATCTTGAGCGGGTGGAGATCCTCACCGAAAACCACGACTTCCCCAACGGTCCCGCCCAGGTGTCCATCCCCTCCTGGCGGGGTGACGTGGAGGGCATTGCCGATCTGGCGGAGGAGGTTGCCAGGTTCCACGGCTACAACAACATCCCCGTCACCCTCCAGCGGGGAGAGACCACTCAGGGCGGCTACAGCCCGGTCCAGCAGGCGGAGCGCCGTCTGGGCAGCCTGTGCCGGTCCTGCGGGTACAGTGAGATCATCACCTACTCCTTCATCTCCCCCACCTGCTACGACAAGATCGGCTGGGCTCCCGACGAGCCCCTGCGCAATTCTTTGAAGATCCTCAACCCCCTGGGGGAGGATACCTCCATCATGCGCACCACCACCCTGCCCTCCATGCTGGACATTCTGGCCCGGAACTACAGCTACCGCAGCAGGGACGTCCGGCTCTACGAGATCGGCCGGGTCTACCTCCCCGGCGGTCCCGACGGTCTGGCCAACGAGCCCCGGATGCTGACTCTGGGCGCTTACGGCGAGGGGTATGACTTCTTTACCATGAAGGGCGCTGTGGAGTCCGTCCTCCGGGATCTGCGCATTGCGGGCGCGGCCTTCAGGGCCTGTCAGGACGATCCCTCCTACCATCCGGGCCGCTGTGCCGGGGTGTATGCCGGGGAGAAGCTGCTGGGTGTGATGGGACAGATCCATCCCGCTGTGGCTGCCAACTACGGCGTGGACTGCGAACTCTACTGCGCGGAGCTGAGCTTTGAGGCTCTGCTGGAGGCACAGGGCCCCGGTGCGGAGTACCATCCCCTGCCTCGCTTCCCGGCGGTGAGCCGGGACATCGCGGTGGTGTGCGGGGAGGAAGTCACCGTAGGTGAGCTGGAGGCCTGCATCCGAAAGGCCGGCGGCAGGCTGCTGCGGGACGTGGTCCTCTTTGATATCTACCGCGGCCAGGGTGTAGCCGGGGGCAGCAAGAGCGTGGCGTTCAGCATGACCCTCCGGGCGGACGACCGCTCCATCACCGCCGCTGAGGCGGACGGGGAGGTCAAGGACATTCTGACCGCTCTGGAGCAGGAGCTGGGCGCGACTCTCCGGTAACAGAACTTCCGTCATAAGAAAAAGCGCGTCCTCCGGCTGAAAACCGGAGGGCACGCTTTTTTGTATGTGGTGCTTACAGTGCAAAATTACCGTCCACAAAAATGGGGACCTCTTTCCCGTCGTGGGTCCTGCCGGTAATGGACAGATCGGCGGTGCCCACCATGAAATCCACGTGGGTGATGGAATCGTTGAGGCCGTGGGCTTTCAGCTCCTCCTTGGACATGTCCTCGCCGCCCTTGATGCACTCGGCATAGGCCTCGCCAAAGGCCAGGTGGCAGGCGGCGTTCTCATCGAACAGGGTGTTGTAGAACAGCAGCTCCTGATTGCGGATGGGACTGTCATAGGGCACCAGAGCCACCTCGCCGAAGTAGGACGCGCCCTCGTCCAGGGTGGTCTCCGCTTTCAGCTTCTCCTCGCCCACCTGAGCGTGGACCTCGACGATCCTGCCCTCCCGGATGACAAAATGGAAGTCCTTCACCAGATCGCCGCTCAGCACCAGAGGCATGGAGGCGTAGACCACGCCATCGATGCCGTTTTTGAGGGGCGCGGTAAAAATTTCCTCGGTGGGCATATTGGCGATAAAATGGATGCCTGCCCTGCTCGTGCCGTCACCGCCGCCCCAGATGTGGTCCTCCGGCAGGCGGATGGTGAGATCGGTGCCCAGACTGTTGGTGTAGTGGAGGCTCTCCAGACGCAGGGCGTTGAGCTTGTCAATGCGAATTTGCAGGGTATCCAGATGCTCTTTCCAGCGCTCCACCGCCTTGCCGTCGCCGGTGACCCGGACGGAGGTGAGGATGGCGTCCCACAGCTTCGCCATAGCCTCCTCCTCGGGGCAGTCCGGGAAGACCTTCTTCGCCCAGCTGGGTACGGGAATGGCCCCGATGGCCCAGGGGAAGGCGTTGGACATCTGCAGCTGGCGGTACTCCTTCAGGGCGGCGCCGCTGGAACGGGAGGAGCGCACCAGACGGTCCTGCTCCACACCCTTGAGGATCTCCGGGTCAGACCCGCCGATGTGCAGGAAAGCCGCGCCCTCCTTTGCATAGTCCGTGGAAAACCGGACCCGCCACTCCGGCACGGAGTCAAACACATCGTCCGCCGCGTGGAGGTACTTCTCCCGGGTCAGCAGCTCATCGCCCCAGGACATGACGACCTCCCGGCATCCGGCGGCGTAGGCGGCTTTGGCGCACATCCGGGCGAACCAGGCGCAGTCCACCGGGCAGGAGATGACCAGATTCTGCCCCTTCTGGACATTGACGCCCACCTCAACCAGGAGCTTCGCGTATTCCTCGAATTTTTTCTGCATGGTATTTTACTCCTTATCCACATTTTATCAGGCTTGACAAACAAGCCTGCGCAACATATAATAATAGAGCTCTTGCGAAAATAAGGTAGTATGCTAAAATAGGGGCATGAAATATGAAAAGATAG
>JAAZZJ010000149.1:0-2523 GCA_014237695.1 Oscillospiraceae bacterium
CCCGCGCAGGCTTTGGCCGCGGAAATTGATGGAGGCGAATGGCGAAAGCTGACCTTTCCTACCGGGTCCGGCAATAAAAAGCTGATAGTGGAGTTGCTACAAAAGTATGACCCTTACTATGGATGTTCCCTATGTGGAGGTGAATGGAGAACGCATCTATGCCACGCTGAAAGATGAGGTCCTGTCTTCGGCCGGCTTGACGAAGACGGGCATCTGGGAAACAACAAACAATGGGTCTCGCTTTTCCTGCGTATTGACCGATGTTTATGTAAAAAATTTAGGGCCAAATGTAGTTGAGCCTGTTCCAACCTTTGTGTGGCCAAAAGAAGTTTCTTCAGGGCTTGTGGTTAATCACGGCAATGCAGCCTTTGAGGCAACCCATTTTTCATGGGAAGGGGAAGAGGATGTTACCATCCAAGCCAGGTCATACTGGAATGAAAATTACCGCTGTGAAACATGGGGCGAAGAGATTATTCAGCTAACAGCCGATTCCTCCAACAGCTGCAGCAGTATTTTCAACTGGTATCCATACCGGCAGGACCTTATTTATAAAACCGTAGGTTACTATCTCAGCAATACAGGGAAAAAGACTTCTGTGCCCAAAAAACTGGTGATTGAGTATGCCGACTCAGATATTCTGGGGGCTGCCGCCCAAGACTTGCTTATTCCCGAAAACGATGCCAATATTGTAGTTACTTATACAACAACTGCCAATTCGATTCCTAAAACATTCCAAATACCTGAAAAACACGGAAAATCCTATAAGCTTACTGCAAGCAATCAGGAGCTGGCTTCCGGAGAATATTTTAAGCGGATCGAGGTAGTCATGAGCCAGGGCTATCCCGCAGGCTATATGACACATGACAGCGCCAAAACCTTTATTGAAATTTTGAGAGCGCTGACCCCGGAAGAGCTGGCAAATGGAGTAAATTGCGAGAACTTCGTAAGTTGGAAGATTTCAAATGTGAATGCTGGCGATACTGACGATATACCTGCAATAAATCCATCAACAGGCAACCAATAAGCACAGGGGAAACGCGCTCTATTCTGGTAAGTAATGACGCATCACGGGCCATAGGAAACATTCATGAAGTAAGTCTGACCAGTCCAAATTTGCAGGCGGGAAGTCACTGCATTCTGACAGCCAAGGTGGATCCGGCTTCGTCCTATCCATCCAGTCCGCAAAAAGGCAACGGCGCGCCTGCGTCCAAGACGGCAGCTGAGTCTGAAACCCCGGACGGTGTCTGAAGCAGATTCCAGCAAATCCCAAACAAATAGCCAGCACCCGGGCCGGAGGCAATGCCTCCGGCCCGGGCTTTGCTTTGTCTTGCTGATTCATCACTGTGAATCTCAGTGGATACTACTTCTCAATAAAAGAACAAAAATTTTTTATCGGGCCGCAGAGATGGTTGCTGCAATGGATACACCTGTGGGACGTCCACAGTCCAATCCTTTAATGGATGCTTGATACAGATTCCTCACAATTTAAGCCTCCGCAGAAAAATATTCCGTCCCCCTATGGAAACTTCGATCAAAAAGGTATATACTAGAACGGAATTGACAAAAGAAGGAGAGCCTCCCATGACTCGACAGCTGTTGATGAACAACGTCTACCTGACTTACATTCCCTCCGAGAAATTCAAAACCAGCTTCCTGAGCGCCCAAATGGCCGCCCCGCTGGAGAAGGAGACCGCCGGACGCAACGCTCTGCTGGTCAACGTTCTCAACCGGGGCACCGTTCGCTGTCCGGATATGGCCGCCATCGGCCGGGAACTGGATATGCTCTACGGCGCACGGCTGGAGCCTACGGTACGCAAGAAGGGTGAAAACCAGATCTTCGGCTTTGTTGCCAGCTGCGTGGACGATCGCTTTCTCCCAAAGGGCGAGAAACTTCTGGAGAAGCTGACGGACCTGCTGGGAGAGTTTTACTGCTCCCCCATCACCCGGGGCGGGCGGCTGCTGGAGGAATACGTGGAGAGCGAACGGGAAAATCTGGCGGACCTTATCCGCAGCGATATCAACGACAAACGTTCCTATGCCGCCCGGCGGCTGCTGGAAGAAATGTGCGCCGGTGAGCGCTACGGCGTAGGCCGCATGGGCAGCGCCAAGGATGTGGAGAAGATCTCCCTCCAGAAGCTGAACAGCTATTATCACGACATCCTGCCCAAGGGCCGTCTGGAGCTGTTCTACTGCGGCTCTGCCCCGGAAAAGCGGGTGGCCGGAGCCTTTGCCAGAGCCTTTGCCGCTCTGCCCCGGCAGGGCGGGCTGGAGCCTGCGGCCACCGTCCGCCGTCCCCCCCGGGAGCCTGCTCAGGTGGTGGAAGAGGAGATGGACGTCTCCCAGGGAAAGCTGTGCATCGGCTGCCGCACAGACAGCGGAGACATGCCCGCCACCATGCTGATGAACGCCATGTTCGGCGGCACCAGCAACTCCAAGCTCTTTTTGAACGTGCGGGAAAAGCTCTCTCTGTGCTATTACGCAGGCAGCGCCTATCACCGGCTGAAGGGCCTGATTACCGTATCC
>JAAZZJ010000149.1:2533-6364 GCA_014237695.1 Oscillospiraceae bacterium
CCGTATCCTCCGGCATCGAGTCTGCCAACTACACCCGGGCGGTGGAGGAAATTTTCAGACAGCTGGAAGCCCTGAAAAACGGAGAATGGGAGGACTGGGAGCTGACAGGGGCCAGAGAGTCCCTCCTCAGCAGCCTGCGCACTATGGAGGACTCCCCCAGCTCCCTGGAGGATTTTGTAATGGGTCAGGCCGCCGCGGGAAGCGATGAAACCATTCCCGGCCTGATCGCCGCCCTCCAGGCGGTCACCGGAGAACGCATCCGGGAAGCCGCCGGAGCGGTAAAGCCGGACACAATTTATTTCCTGAAGGGAAAGGAGGCGGTGGAATGAGAGCGGCAGAATATCCCCGGCTGGGGGAAAAGGTTTTTCGCCGGCAGCTCGCCAACGGCCTGGAGGTAGTGGTCGTCAACAAGCCCTTTCACGCCAAGCGGTATGCCTTTTTTGCTGTGCGCTACGGCGGCATGGATCTCCGCTTCCGGCTGAATGGCCAGTGGCAGGATACGCCCGCCGGTATCGCGCACTATCTGGAACACAAAATGTTTGACACAGAGGAGGGCAACGCACTCCAGGAGCTTGCCAAAAACGGCGCCCACGACAATGCCTTTACCAGCAACGCCATCACCGCCTACTACGTGGAGTGTACGGAAAAATTCTATGAAAACCTTCGCATTCTCCTCTCCTTCGTCTCCGTGCCGTACTTCACCCAGGAGAGTGTGGACAAGGAGCAGGGCATCATTGCCCAGGAGATCCGCATGATCGAGGACGACCCGGACTGGCGGGTCTACGCCAATCTAATGGAATGCCTCTACCGCTCCAGCCCCGCCCGGATACCGGTAGCGGGCTCTGTGGAGAGCATCCGGCAGATCACCCCGCAGACTCTCTACGACTGTCACAAGGCGTTTTATACACCAGCCAATATGGTTCTGGTCTGCGTGGGAGACATGGACCCGGAAAAGGTGGCCGCGGAAGCGGAAGCCATTCTTCCCGGCCAGAGCGGCCCCGCTATTGACCGGGACTATGGTACGGAGGAATCCCTTTCCCCCGCCGCGGAGGAAAAGTGCATGAACATGGAGGTTTCCATGCCCATGTTCCTGGCCGGCTACAAATGCCGCCCCCAAAGCGGCGGCGAGGCTCTTCTGCGCCAGAGCATCATCGGAGACCTGGCCTGTGACGTACTCTTCGGAGACAGCAGTCCCCTCTACACCCGCCTTTATGAGGAGGGCGTTATCAACGGCAGCCTGGGGGGCAACTTCGACATGCTGCCCGGGGTGGCTTACGTCTATGCAGGCGGCGATGCCAAGGACCCCCGCCGGGTTTTTGAGGAACTCAACCGGCAGGCGAAGAAGCTGGGGGAAGGCGGCATCGACGAGGCCTTCTACCAGCAGATCCGGCGGGCCAGCTATGGCGGGATGCTCCGCAGCCTCAACTCCTTTGAGAATATTGCCGTGAGCATGGCCGAGGGCCACTTCCACGGATTTGACTACTACCGTTTTCCGGAGGTCTTTGACACCGTCACCAAAGCCGACGTGGAGGCCTTCCTCCGGGAAAACATCACCCCGGAGCGGGCCGCCCTGTCCATCATTCAGGCTGCCGCGGACTGCCGGGGTCAGTCGCAGGCCACGGGTCAATGACGGTCCACCGTCAACTGAACAAGGAGGAACCTTTATGATTTACGAATACGCAAGAACCGACATGCCCATCAGCTTCCCCGGCCTCTTCGGGGAGTGGTCCGTCAATCCAGACCCGGTTGCCATTCCTGTGGGGAACGGCGTGCGCTGGTACGGAATCATCATCTGCGCCGGACTGATTCTGGCTGTGCTGTTTTGCTGCAGGCAGGGGAAAAAGTACGGCATCACCGAGGATAATATCTACGATATGATGATCTGGCAGATTCCTTTGTGTATTATTGGCGCCAGAGTCTACTATGTGCTATTTTATCTGGACCTTTTCCGCCGGGCGGACGGCAGTCTGAACTTCGGAAAGATGGCTGCTATCTGGGATGGCGGGCTGGCTATCTACGGGGCGGTCATTGTCGCATTTTTCGTACTGAAGGTCTTCTGCAGGCGGAAGAAGCTCTCCTTCGGCGCTTTCGCGGACCTGGGGGTCATGGGCCTGCTCATTGGACAGGCCGTGGGCCGGTGGGGAAACTTTGTCAACCGGGAGGTATTCGGCGGGGAGACCACCGTACCTTGGCGGATGCGGGTGTGGGTGTCCGCCTCGGAGTACATCGAGGTCCATCCCACGTTCCTGTATGAGAGCCTGTGGAACCTGGCAGGACTGCTGCTGATCGTGTTTGTGATTTCCAAGGCCCGGACATTTGACGGAGAAAACACCTGCTTCTATTTCATCTGGTACGGCCTGGGCCGGGCCTGGATTGAGGGGATGCGCACCGATACGCTGAAGCTTTTCGGCTGGGAGCTGTTTGGCCGTCCTATTCTGGTCAGCCAGCTGCTGAGCGTCATTTTTATCATTGCAGGGTTTACGGTGCTTATTATCAACAAGCGGAAGCATCCCCACGGGCAGGAGGCTCTGTTTGTGAACCGGCTGGCAGCGCGGAAAGAGGCGGAAGCCGCTGCCGTGGAAGAGGCGGCGGTCCCCGCCGCACCGGGTGAAGACGAGGGGGAGCGGTAGGCAATCCTTATCTGCGGCCCCTGCGGGGCCGCCGCTTCTATAACCGGTCTGCCGCCATCGCCGTTTGTGCGGTGCAGCGGGGCAAAAGTACCCCAGGGTCCGGGGCCGGACAGGCCCCGGGGCAACGAACGGAAACAACTGCCGGGCGGCGCGCAGCGCCGCAAAGAAAGATTGAGGAAAACATACTGCCATGGAAAAAGGTATTTTATATGGTGTTGGCGTGGGTCCCGGGGATCCGGAACTTCTGACCCTGAAAGCCCAGAGAATCCTCCGGGAGGCGGACGTCATCGCCGTTCCCGACAAGGGGGCGGGAGAAAAGACCGCCCTGACCATCATCGGCCCTCTGGCAGAGGGCAAGCCCCTCCTCTGCTGTGCCGCCCCCATGACCCGGGATCCGGCACAGCTGGAGGCCGCCTATGAAAAAAACGCCCGGCAGATCTCCGGGCTGCTGGATGAAGGGAAAACAGTGGCTTTTATTACCCTGGGGGACCCCTCTATCTATTCCACCTACCTCTACACCCACCGCCGGGTATTGGCCATGGGCTACGACGCACGGCTGATTCCCGGTGTCCCCTCCTTCTGCGCGGCAGCGGCTGTTCTGGGAACCGGGCTGTGCGAGGGCAGTGACCGGCTGATGATCGTTCCCGCCTCCCACAAGGATGTGGGCGACTGTCTGGCCGTAGACGCCAATTACATATTTATGAAAGCGGGCCGGGAAATCGGCAGGCTGCGGGACACTCTGGCGGAGTACGGCCTGCTGGACCATGCCGCTATGGTGGAAAACTGCGGCATGGAGACTGAGCGGATATTTCCCCAATTCTCCTGCGCACCGGCGGACAGCGGGTATTTTTCTGTTGTGGTGGTGAAGCGGGATGGAAACTAAGCGGTTTCCCCTGTTCGTAGATCTCACCGGGAAACGCGCCGTGGTCATCGGCGGCGGAACGGTAGGACTGCGGCGGGCTGAGGTTCTTGCACGGTTCGGGGCGGATGTGACCGTGGTCTCCCCTGCCCTGTCGCGGAGGACCGTTGGTATCCGCCATATTCCGCGGAAATACGCGCCGGGCGACCTGGCCGGAGCATTTCTTGCGGCAGCCGCAGCAGATGATTCCCAGGTCAACGAGGCCGCAGGCCGGGAGGCACGGCGGCTGGGCATACTTTTCAACCGCGCGGACAACCCGTCGGACTGTGATTTCTTCTTTCC